>SKYX01000040.1 GCA_007127655.1 Desulfonatronum sp. | reverse complement strand
TTCCCGGCCTGGGCCTGCTCCTTGATGGCATCCCCGTCCACCACCCGACCGCAGTCCGGGAAGGGGCAGGTGGCCGTGCCTCGGGCCACCGTGCCTTCGGACTGTTCCTTGACCGTGGACACGACCTGAAAATCGCAGATCCGGCCCGGCGTGTTCGGCCCGGCCGCTGTTTGCGGATCAAGGCGGACTCCCATGCCGTCCGGGGCCAGCCGCCAGTTGGGAGACAAGGGGATCAGGCCGTCGCAGTAGGGGCAGGTGATGGTGCGGGACCAGAGATAGCCCAGGACTTGAGCATCGTCAGGCTCTTGTGGAAATATACCATGGTAGTGCGGCGTAGCCTTTTCGATAAACAGCTTCCCCAGCCTCTCGAATTCCTCCAAGACCTTTCCTGAATACGTAATGGGCGCTTCAATCGTTGCCTTGAGAATCAGGGCTGCTACGGGGTTAAGATCGTTGGCGAAAGTAGAGAGGCCAAGGCGTTCGGATTCAAACGGAATGCTCCCTCCACCGGCAGTAGGGTCAAGAAAGGTTGGCTTGGCAAGTCCGAGCCGGTTGGACTCATACCTGATCCATTCAAGGTCATCCTTGGAGGGAGCATATTTGAATGCTCTATCGTAGCCATAAGGATTCAGCCCAAGGTCTTCGCCTGTCTTTTTTGCGGCTGTAATCTGATGCTTGGTTTTTATCGGATCCCCATGAATCCCCAAGGCATGCATGAACTTGTCCTGATCCGCGTCCGCCGGGAGCAGGGAGGCCAGGATCGCGGCGCGGGATGCCACCAGGGGGCGTCTGGCCCACCAGACATGGAGGTAATACGTGGGCGGCAGGGCGGTCATGGAGCGTCTCTCGCGGATGCTCTCTTCTCCCAGGGCGGCTATGGGTAGCCAGTGTTCAATGAGGCGTTTGGACATGAGCTTGCTTCTCAGGGTGGAAGGTGAAATTTACGTTGCGGATCAAGCAAAAATCCTGGCAAAGACCTCCTCGCCGGGAACAGGCTGAACCTTTCCTGACCGAAGTTCCTCCAGTCTGCGCTTGGCGACCTGGCCCCATTTCCGGTCGATCTCGCTCTCCGGTGGATTGAGGGAACGGAGCAGGGAGTCGACCACGAGGGTTCGCTCTTCCACGGGAAGTGACCTGGATTCCTCAATGATTCGTGCTGTGCCGTGCATATGCGTCTCGGTTGCCTATAGAGTTCAGTCTGGAAAGCCGTCTTGATGAGAGCGCGGAGACCATATCCTCCATGTTGAGGAAAGTGATGTTGTTTTCATGGACATCTTCTCCGCGCTCATGGCGATTCCATGCGTCAATAAAACGTTTTCCCATGTCTTTGATGGTTCCGGTATGTGACTTGACGTTATGTTTCATAAATTACCATTTTTTCAGTAAAAATCCGATCGTTCCCACGCTCCAGCGTGGGAACGCAGCCTTTGGCGCTCCAGCGCCCCGTTTGAGCACGGAGTGGGTGGTCAATTCCCATCAGCCAGGGCTACCTGGGAGCAGTTCAGCGTAATGAAAGACGTCAAATGCTCGTGAATATCTGTAGGGCGGCGTTTTACCTTACCGGATTTCAATTCGCGACGCTGGAGCGTCGGGAGTTGCATTCCCACGCTGGAGCGTGGGAACGATCAATGCACAGGCAAGATGCCTGTGCTACCCGTGACGACAACCTGTATTCAAGTGTCAACCTGTTCTGGACCATCCCCTTTCAAAACATCAGTATTCCGAAGCGCCCGGGGCAGATGCGGTCATGGCCGTTTGTTCGGGGAAAATCAATTTGGGGAAGTACTCCGTTATTGCCCGACCGGGCAAGGCGATGGTCAGGGGGGCCTTGTGGTGGGCGGTGTGCAGGAGGCCCTCGGTCAGGAGGGTTTTGACCACGTCGCGGGCCTTGCGTTCCGAGGCGTTGATCAGGGCGGGAACCGCGGATTTGGGCAGCTCGCCGTGCTGGAAGACGGTGGTCAGGATCGTGGCGGCCTCGGTGGGCAATGCGGGGCGGTCATTGGAAGCGCCCGGCGTACGCGGGGCGCTCCGGGCGCAGAAGTTGTGGATGTTCGCGGCAACCTGGTCCAGGGTGAGCAGGCCGTCCATGTAGGAAATCTGATCCAGGGCCGTTTCCAGAAAGAACCGGCAGAAGTCGCCCAGGGCCTTGTCGCTGTGCGCCCCTCTGCCGTCAAGATCGCCCTGCCTGGGGCCGTCGGCCAGGGCCAGGGCCTGCTTGTAGGCCTGTTCCCGGCGGGCCAGGCCCCGGCTGATGCACCACAATCCGTATCCATCCAGCCCGATCCGTCGCAAAAAGGCGTGCGTGAACAGGCGGGCCACCCGGCCGTTACCCTCCAGAAACGGATGCACCCAAAGCAGACGATGGTGGCTGGCGGCCACGGCCAGAAGGCGGTCATCCCCATGCAGCCTGTCCGCGCAATAGGCCTCGGCCAGACGCTCCATGAACCGGGGCACGGCCTGGGCGTCCGGAGGGACATGGCAGCCAATGCGCACATTTTCCGTACGCAGTTCGCCGGGGCGATCCGTTGCGGAGCGGGTGCCGTTTCGGGAGCTTTGCATCAAAAAGTGAGCCGGCGCATCCGTGAAAAACCGGCGATGCAGTCCGATGACAAAGTCCGTTTCCCAGACGGGCAAATCCGGCCGCGCATCCAGCAGGGCATCGACTTCGGCCTGGGCCTGCACGTGCAGGCGGTGCAGGGTTTGCAGATCCCGCGTCGCTTGATCCCGGGCGTAATCGTCCGCCAAGGCCCGTTCAATATCCAGAAGGCTGGTGTGGTGGCCCTCGATCAGGTTGGAGTAGTAGCTGTTGACGTTGCGCAGCGCCCTGGCCAAAACCTTGCCCGTAACGGGATGCACCCGGGCCACCAACCGGGAGGAGGCCTTGAAAACCTCCACGGAAAGATCCCGCAGGACAGCAGTGGGACGAGGCAGAAGCGGCTCCATGGCCGAAGGGGTGGTGGACATTGCCGGAATGTTTGCCGGAAAAATATCGCTACAATTATTTGTTATTTTAATCTATTTGAAAAATGAAGTCGTGCCGCGGCACTTTTTCCGCCGGAACGGAAAGGGTAGGCATCCTGCCCTGTATGCGCTTTGGCTCAATATGCGTTTCGGGCGGTTGGCTGCTTCTTCCTGGGGTGTTTTTTGTCATCAATCCAATTGTTGAACTCCGTAATCAAATCATGCTTTGTTGAGAGCAACTGGTTGATATGTTCGCGTGATTCGATATGACAGCGTTCAGCTTCTTCCGGTTCAATACCCAGATCCAGAAACAGATTCGAACCGGCCTTGGTGACATGACGAATTTTGATGTCGATCTCGATCATAAGTTGATTATCTCTCGTAACAATGCCCAAGCGCACCTAACGCATCCCGTCGGCCTGATTCGGAACATGAACAGGATTCAGAAAGTGGGGAGGAAAATCAATGGGTTCGTTGTTCCAGATCTTGTTCACGGATGCGACATCCAAACCTGTCAGCTCGGCAATCATATCATCGGAAAGATTCTTCTGTTTGGCGTTACGGATCATGGTGTGCAGTGCCGTATAGCTTCCCTTCTCCATTCCAAATCGCTCAACACTGGTAACGTACGGCATTTTTTTCTCCTCAACGATAAATCACCTAACGCTTCCCGTAGCCTGATCCGGCACATGAACCGGATTCAGGAAGTGGGGAGGGAAATCAATGGGCTCGTTGTTCCAGATTTTGTTTATTGATGAAATATCCAAGCCAGTCAGATCCGCGATCATTTCATCAGACATGTTCTTTCTTTTTGCATTACGGATCATGGTATGCATTGCTGAGTAGGTTCCTGTCCTAAGGCCCTTCTCCATTCCAAATCGCTCAACACTGGTAACGTACGGCATTTTTTTTCTCATCCTTGATTTAATCACCTAACGCATCCCGTCGGCCTGATTCGGAACATGAACAGGATACAATCCACGCCAACGCCCCCACTCCTCTTCATCCTGTAT
>SKYX01000173.1 GCA_007127655.1 Desulfonatronum sp. | reverse complement strand
CCCACTTCCTCTCCCAGGGCTTCCACCGGGGTTTTGCCGCGGACGGCCTCAGTGGTCAGGCCGGTCAGCTCCTCTTCCCGGGGGTTGAGCCGCTCAAAAACAAGGCGATCCGGTTCATCTACACTGATCAGGAAAATCGTGCTGTGCGTGGTGTTCAGGATGGTTTCATACTCCCGGGACAGGCGTACCAGGGCTTCCCGGGCCTGTTTGGACTCGGTGATGTCCTCCCCGATACTTTGGTAGGCCGTAACCTGGCCCTGGGCGTCGAAAATGGCCCGGTCGGTCCAGCGGTGCCATCGTATTTCCCGGTTCCGGTTGTAAACATGATGCTCCGTGCTGACGGTCGGCTGGTCCGGGGTCAGGGTCGCCAAGGCGGCCAGAAACGGCGACCTGGCACCCTCGGGCATCAGGTCCAGAAAAGATGTGCCCTCCAGTTCGGCCTGGGTTTTATCGAAAAAGCGGCAATAGGCCTGGTTGACGTAGGTGATGATGCAGCCCGGGGCGTAGCGGCAGACCAGGGCCGGCAGGTCCTCGGCCACGGCCTGGAACATCTTCCGGCTCTGTTCCAGGGCCTCGGCGGTGAGCTTCGCCTCGGTGATGTTCACGGCCACGCCGGCCAGGTGAACCCGGCCGGATGCATCCTGGAACATGCTTGCCCTGTCATGCAGCCAGCGCCATTGCCCGTCCCGGCCCTGGACGCGATATTCGACATCCATCTGTCTGCCCTGCCGGGCCCGGTCAATGGCCTCGTCCACCCTGGGCTGGTCCTCGGGGTGGATGGAGTCGTGCCAGAGCAGAGGGGCGGCGTGCAGTTCGCGTCTGGAGATGCCCAGAATGTGCTGAATATGGGGAGAATGCCACTCGATACCGCCTCGGGTCGGCGCAAGGGAATAGAGGATGGCCGGAACCGCGGCCAGGACTTGCTGGAGTTGGGCCTTGCGCGACTCGGCCGTTTGCTCCGCGGCCTGGCGCAGCCGGAGTTCCCTCTGGGCCTCTGCCGCGGTCTGGCGCAGGGCGCTGGTCTTGTCATCGATCAGTTGCGTGAGCTGGGCATCATTGCGGCTCAACAGGGAGCGCAGGGCCTCCCAGTCGGTAATGTCCAGGAGAACCAGCCGGGCCTGGTCCGGGATATCGGATTCATCCTCAAGTTGATCGGCCAGGAGGAAGCAGTGCCTGACAATGCCGTCCTCGCGCAGGATGCCGCAGGTGAGCGGGCGCGGGCGTTTCCTGTCCCGGAGGCTGGACAGGAACCGTTTCACCCTGGCGGCATCACCGGGCTGAACCACGCGAAAAAACGCCGCCATCCCCGGTCGGACCTTTTCGGAAAATCCAAGCATCCGCCGCAGGCCCGTGGACCAGAAATCCCGGCCCGAGGCGTAGTCCATGGTCCAGACTCCGGCACTGGTGATCAGCGGGTTCGCGAAACCAGGTTTTGGATGGCGGCAGGCTTCGATCTCATCGTCCTTGTCTGACGTTGCCGCCGACGCGGAGAAAAGAAAGAAGTTGACCAGTTCCGTCCCGTAGACCTCGGCGGCCCTGGCCAGCATGTCCAGGGAGGGATGGGTGCCGCCGCGCTCAACCACGCTGAGATGCTCCTTGGTGACATCGATCCGCTTCGCCGCCTCGACCTGCGACATGCCCAGCCTCACCCGGCAGAGTCGCAACCGCTGCCCGATCCGCGTCTTGATCCAGGTGTGTCGTGCAGAAGGAGAGTTCATGTGGTTTCCACGTTCATCCTGGGCTGACATGCCGCGATAGCCCATGTTCCGTGATTTGTTGCTTCCGTCCCTCATGCCCTTTTTCCGTGCCGCTGCAGGTTGGAGGACAGGACCACATGCTTGGTGGTCCCCTCTGCTTCCGTGCTTTCCACGGACATATTCCCGCCCATCTGGTCCAAAAGCCGCCTGATCATGGCCATCCCCGGCCCGGCATCATAATATCCGCGGGCAGGGGCGCGTTCCATTTGGACAAAGGGCGCGAGCAAATCGTGCAGCGAAGGCTTTTGCCATGATGCGTAGCACGACAGTTGCTTGCAAGGCAATAAGATCAAATATTGGGCCAGTACATATTTATTTTTCATATTTCTTGATATTACTTGATCAAGAGCTGATAAATGACGAAAATCATCATTTTACTTTGTGAAGAGAGATGGCTGGATCAGTTCGATCTGCCGGGCAAATGGCTGCATTGAATAGGTGGATGGATAAATGAGGTCTTTTTAGTCCTGTTTATGTGCCCATCGCGCCCTTTTTAGCACTACAGCGACACTTCCATTTTTATCGTCTGACCAGGATGTTCAACCACGGGGCACACGGGGAGCACGGGGAAAGAACACCAATATTTTTCAAAATATTTTCCCTGTGTCCCCCGTGATCCCAGTGGTTAAATCTTCAGCAAGATCGGCTGATGTCCAAAAATGTCGTTGTAGTGTTAGAAAAGGGCAAGAGATCATCCTGGAGCGCTGATCCATGAGTTCGGCCTGGCGGGCTTCGTAGGCCATGCGTTTGATCTTGTCCTGGGAGATGACTTCCAGGAGGGTGTAGGCTTGGCGGATGTCTTTGTTGTCCTGGGCGAGCATTTTGATGACCTCCTGTGATTCACCGTCAACGAACAGCATCCACTGGACCAGGGGATCCTGGGTATTGCCGGAAAGGATAGCCTCCCGCAGGCTGGGAAGTTCCAGGAAGTGAACTTCCAGCACGTCGCTCAGACGATGGCCCGTGGTGTCTTCGGCGAGGTGGAAGCAGGTGTGCAGGCGGTGGCCTGGAATGCAGTCAAAGTCCACGATATTGATGGTGATGCATTTTTTGAGCTTGTGGTAGGAGTCTCCGGCCTTGATCTGCCCGGCGTACATCTTGGCCCAGTAGAAGAGGGACCGCTCGGGCATGGGGCCGGTGGGCAGAATCTGTATTTCCACATCGATTTGTCGTCCATCACGGAGCTGGATCCGGACGTCCAGCACGCCCTTTCTGTCTTCCTGAAACTCCCGGAGCAGCTCGGAATTGATGATTTCCAGGTCGGCCAGTTCCTCTCTGGTCAGACCCAGAATAGCGGTGAGCAGGGCGATGGTGTTTTCCTTGTGCCGGGGGTCGCCGAAGATCAGTTTGAAAACAAAATCCACTTTTGGCGACATCAGGAAGGTGGATGCTGAAGAACTATCCATGGCTGCTCCTGGCATTGGAAGGCACGTTGAAAAGATAACGCCGAAGATTGCAACACTCCGGTTTTGGGTCAATGCTTTGTAGCATTTTTCAACCTGTCTCGCCAGTCAATTATTATCATGGGTTTGGCCCGTCGCCTGGATCGGTTCTTGTTCTGATCCGTGGAATTGACGGTTTTCGCCACCGTGCTGTTTATCACCGCGCTCCGGCAGATCTTTCAGTGGATCGCTCCGGTCATCTACCCTCCAATCTCATTTCAACTGTGCCACCAATTCCTTCAGTTCTCCGGCCTGCCGGGCCAGTTCGGAGATGGCCTGGGCCGACTGGTCCATGACCTCGCTGGTTTCCGTTGAAATGCGATTGATGTCCTCGACTCCTCGGTTGATTTCCTCGCTGGTGGCGGACTGCTGCTCCGCGGCCGTGGCGATGGACCGGACCTGGTCCGCGGCCTGTTCCGCCAGGGCCAGGATTTCGCGCAGCGCGTCACCGGACTGGTTGACCAGTCTGGTGGCCTCTTCGATGGCGCCCACGGACTGGTCCATGCCCTGGATATTGGCCTGGGTGCCCTGCTGAATGGCGGCGATGGCCTCGCCAACTTCCTTGGTGGCGCTCATGGTCTTTTCGGCAAGCTTGCGCACCTCGTCGGCCACCACGGCGAACCCGCGCCCGGCGTCTCCTGCCCGAGCCGCCTCAATGGCCGCGTTCAGGGCCAGGAGGTTGGTCTGGTCCGCGATGTCCTCGATTACGGTCATGATCTTGCCGATCTGTTCGGCCTGACGTCCGAGCTGGTCGAGGTTGCTTTTCATCTCCTGGGCCTTG
>SKYX01000346.1 GCA_007127655.1 Desulfonatronum sp. | reverse complement strand
GTTCATATAGGCTTGGTTGTTTTTCAACACTACAACACCTGAGGAGGACGAATTATGCCTACTTTTGTCAATCCGGAAAAATGTGACGGTTGCAAGGGTGGTGAAAAGACAGCATGTATGTACATCTGTCCCAACGACTTGATGATCCTGGATGCCCAGGAAATGAAGGCGTTCAACCAGGAACCCGATGCTTGCTGGGAGTGCTACTCCTGCGTGAAGATTTGCCCCCAGGGCGCCATTGAAGCCCGCCCCTACGCCGACTTCGCCCCCATGGGCGGCACCAGCATTCCGCTGCGTTCCGGCGACGCCATCATGTGGACCATCAAGTTCCGCAACGGGAACATCAAGCGCTTCAAGTTCCCCATCCGGACCACGGCTGAAGGCTCCATCAATCCGTACGCCGGCAAGCCCGAGCCCGGGGACCTGGAAAATGAGTTGCTGTACACCGAGACCGAGCTGGTAAAGCCCGGCGAGGTTGTGAGCAAGCAATTTGAGTACAAAGATGCCGAGCTGACCCAGTGCTGGTTCGAGCCCACCTGTGAGCCCGGCAATCGCTAGACCGATGCGGTCCTGGTGTCGTGGTGTTCAGGAAAATTCGAGTTTGAATAATTCTTAAGGAGGTTTTGAAGATGACTGTAATTCCTTCCAAAATTGCCCCTCAAGGTGTGCCAATCGCCGAGCCGGAAGTTGTCGAAATCGAGAAAGACGTCTTGATCATCGGCGGCGGAATGGCCGCTTGCGGCACCGCCGTTGAGATCAAGCCTTGGGCCGACAAGCACGGCGTGAGCTACATCCTGGTGGACAAGGCTGCTCTGGAGCGCTCCGGTGCTGTTGCCCAGGGTCTGTCCGCCATCAACACCTATCTTGGCGACAACTCCCCGGACGACTACGTCCGCATGGTCCGGACCGACCTGATGGGCGTTGTCCGTGAAGACCTGATCTTCGACCTGGGCCGCCACGTTGACGATTCCGTGCACCTGTTCGAAGAGTGGGGCCTGCCCTGCTGGGTCAAGGAAGGTGAGCACAACCTGGACGGCGCTCAGGCCAAGGCCAAGGGCCTGTCCCTGCGCACCGGCGCCAAGCCGGTTCGTTCCGGTAAGTGGCAGATCATGATCAACGGTGAATCCTACAAGGTCCTCGTGGCCGAGGCCGCCAAGAACGCCATTGGGCAGGACAACTACCTGGAGCGCATCTTCGTGGTGAAGCTGCTTCTGGACGCCAACACCCCGAATCGGGTCGCCGGCGCCGTGGGCTTCTCCCTGCGCGACAACAAAGTGTACGTCTTCAAGTGCAACGCGTGCCTCGTGGCCAGCGGCGGCGCTGTGAACGTATACCGTCCCCGTTCCGTTGGCGAAGGCAAAGGCCGCGCCTGGTACCCTGTGTGGAACGCCGGTTCCGGTTACACCCTGGTCGCTCAGGCCGGCGGTGAAATGACCATGATGGAAAACCGCTTCTGCCCGGCCCGCTTCAAGGATGGTTACGGCCCGGTCGGCGCGTGGTTCCTGCTGTTCAAGGCCAAGGCCGTTAACGCCCTGGGCGAAGACTACTGCGTGACCAACGACGACATGATCAAGGGATACCGTGAGAAGGGCTATGCCAAGGGGCACATCATCCCGACCTGTCTGCGCAACCACATGATGCTGGCGGAAATGCAGGCTGGCCGCGGTCCGATCTACATGGACACCGCCACCGCCCTGCAGACCACCTTCGCCACTTTGGACAAGAAGCAGCAGAAGCATCTTGAGTCCGAAGCCTGGGAAGACTTCCTCGACATGTGCGTCGGCCAGGCCAACCTGTGGGCCTGCATGAACATCGAGCCAGAGAAGGTCGGCTCCGAGATCATGCCCACCGAGCCCTACCTGCTGGGTTCGCACTCCGGTTGCTGCGGCATCTGGTGCTCCGGTCCGGACGAGGACTGGGTTCCGGACAGCTACAAGATCAAGGCTGATAACGGCAAGGTGTACAACCGGATGACCTCGGTCAACGGCCTGTTCATCGCCGGTGACTGCGTTGGTGCTTCCGGTCACAAGTTCTCCTCCGGTTCCCACGCCGAGGGCCGCATCGCTGCCAAGCAGTTGGTGCGCTGGGTTGTGGATCACAAGGACTACAAGCCCACCATCAAGGAATCCAATGATGATCTGAAGAAGATGATCTACGCTCCGTACTACAACTACGAAGCCGGGAAGTCCGCTTCCACCGATCCGGTGGTCAACCCGATGTATATCACTCCGCGGAACTTCATGGATCGTCTGATGAAGTGCACGGACGAGTACGGCGCAGGCACCTCCACGTACTACAGGACCTCCGCGAAGCTGCTGGAGACCGGCATGACCCTTCTGGACATGCTGGACGAAGACTCCAAGAAGCTGGCCGCCCGCGACCTGCACGAACTGCTGCGTTGCTGGGAGCAGTACCACCGCCTGTGGACCGTTCGTCTGCACATGCAGCACATTCAGTTCCGCACGGAAACCCGGTACCCCGGTTTCTACTATCGCACCGACTTCCCCGAGTTGAACGACGAAGAGTGGAAGTGCTTTACCAACTCCAAGTACGACCCGGTTGCAAAGAAGACCGACTTCTACAAGGTGCCTTTGATTCAGATTATTCCGTAAATCACGGAGTATCAGCTGCGGGCCGCAAGGCCCGCAGCTTTTTCTTTCTCCCCACTGGACAAATGAGGGTTTCCCTGGTTTAAATCTCTGGTGGAGGCGTGATTTCTCGGTAAAATTCACGATTCCAGCCGAGGTTTAGGCCATTTTAGGACCTGGGGCCCAGTGTCAGGCAAACTGTACGGAGGAAACTTATGGAACATTCAGGAATACTTGTCGTGGGAGGCGGCTTCAGCGGGATCACTGCCGCATTGGAAGCAGCCGAAGTCGGACATGATGTGTATATCATCGAGAAAAATTCGTGTCTTGGGGGGCGCGTTTCCCAGTTGAATCAATACTTCCCCAAGCTCTGTCCCCCCTCCTGCGGGTTGGAAATCAACTATCAGCGGATCAAAAACAACCCAAGGGTCAAATTTTTCACCCTGGCCGAAGTCGTTTCCGTTACGGGTTCTCCCGGCAACTACACGGCCAAGATCAAGATCAGCCCGCGGTACGTGAACACCAACTGTACCGCCTGTGATAAATGTTCGCAGGTCTGTCCCGTGGAAACGGATTCCGAGTTCGAACTCGGCCTGCAAAAGCGCAAGGCCGTGTATCGTCCGCATCTGAATTCCTTTCCGCTGCGCTACGTGATCGATCCCGTGGTCTGTCTTGGGAAGAGCTGTTCCAAGTGCGTCGAGGCCTGCGCCTACGACGCCATCGACCTGGACGACCGGGAGAAAGAAATCTCCCTGAACGTCGGCGCTGTGGTCTGGGCCACGGGCTGGAAGCCGTACGACGTGTCCAAGCTGGAAATTTTGGGCGCGGGCAAGATCAAGAACGCTATTTCCAACATGCAGATGGAGCGCTTGGCCAGTCCCAGCGGTCCCACCAATGGTCAAATCCTTCGTCCCTCCGACGGTAAGGCCCCGGAACGGATTGCCTTCGTGCAGTGCGCCGGGTCACGCGATGAGAGCCACCTCTCCTACTGTTCCTACATTTGCTGCATGGCATCGCTGAAACAGGTCACCTACTTGCGGGCTCAGTATCCGGATGCGCAGATCGTGATTTACTATATCGATATACGGACCCCTGGACGATACGATAAGTTTCTCCAGAAGATCCGTGAGGATGAGAAAGTTATGATGGTCAAAGGCAAGGTTGCCCAGGTCATAGAAGACGGCGCCACCGGCGACGTACTGGTGACCGCCGAAGACATCATCAAGGGTCTGAAGAAAGAGGAGCGGTTCGACATGGTAGTCTTGGCCACCGGCATGGAGCCGAGCGTTGCTGGACAGACCCTTCCCGCGGGCATGCAGCAGGACGACGATGGATTCTGTATTTCGCAGGAAGCCGGAGTGATCGCGGCGGGGTGCGCCAAAATGCCCCTGGACGTCATGC
>SKYX01000031.1 GCA_007127655.1 Desulfonatronum sp. | reverse complement strand
CTTCCGCTCACCCAGCCAGGTCAGAAAACGGCCCAAATCCGGCCAGTCCGTCAGGGCCGTGCCCACCAGCCCCACTTTCCGCGGCCTTTTGCGTAGCACGATTTCCTGGAGGTCGTTCAGGGAAGCCAGTCTGGGCGGACGGTACACGTATCCCGCGGCGCAGAACCGGCAACCGTGCGGACAGCCCCGATTGACCTCCAACAGCAGGGTATCCCGGAACACGGCGTCCGGGGTAATGAAGCAGGAGCTGACCGGGGCTTCCAGTCCACCCAGGTGTGAGGAATCCAGATGCACGGCTCGATGCACGGGTAACGTGCTCTTTCCGGGAACGTAGACCCCGGGCATGGCCCCGACCAGGTCCAGAGCGGCGTCACGGGAACCATTCCGGACATACGCTTCAGCCAAAACTCCCAAACAGTCGGCCAGCCCGGCCTCGGCCTCCCCCACCCAGAACAGGTCCACGCTGGGGACGATGGGGGCAGGGTTCATAAACGCAAGCGCCCCTCCGGCCATGACCAGTGGCCAGGAGGGGCGTCGCGCGGCGTCGGGGGCGATCCCGGACACCGTCAGAATACGGAACAGATGGAGGTAATCGAACTCGTAGGTCAGGCTGAAGGCCACGATGCCAAAGGCCTCCAGGCCTCGTTTTCCAAAGGGCCGGACCAACTCGAGCCGGTCCGGATCCCAGAACACCGGCTCCACGGCCAACGTCGGACGAGACCGCAACAGCTCCAGCACCGCCTGCCATCCCAGGCTGGAATAGGCCAGGGCTGGCTTCTGGGGAAAGACCAGGGCGATGGGCAGGCGACCGCCCCATTCCTGCTCTGGGATGGCCCGCGAGCCGGAAGGACGGCGACCGCGTTTCACCCGTTACTCCGGCGTTGGTATGGCGACACGCACACCGACGACGCGCCGGTCACGGTCCACTTGATTGTCGAGGTCAGGCCTCGAAACTCCGCGGACTGGATCAATCCGCCTGCTTGCGCAGAAAGGACGGAATCTCGAATTCCTCTTCATCAAAAACGAAATCCTCTCCCCCTCCGCCGGAGGCTACACGAAGCATCCGGTTTGGCGTTTGCGTCGGAGCCTGGGCCAAATTTTGGGAATGGCCCTGTTTGAGCTGACCGTGTTCACTGCGCAGCCCTTTGCGGAGATAGGCCGGGATGCTGCGATCCTCGCTACTGGAAGGCATATAGGGCCTCCGGACCACATTTCCGGAGTTGCCCACGTTGGTGCGCATCCCGCCCAGGTCGATCACCCGCGATGAGTCCTCGTCCCGTCCGGCGGTGGCGTTATGAGCGCCGATGCCCGTGGCGATCACGGTGATCCGCATCTCGTCGCCGGCGTCTTCGTCGAACACGGTTCCGAAGAAAATCTTGGCGTCGTCGTGAGCCGCTTCATGGATGATGCTGGCCGCCTCGCTGACTTCATCGATGGTCATGTCCGGTGCGCAGGTAATATTCAGCAGAACGCCCTTGGCCCCATCGATGCTCACGTCCTCCAGGAGCGGACTGTTGATGGCCTTCAGCGCGGCCTCCCGGGCACGACCCTCTCCCTTGGCGATGCCCGTGCCCATCATGGCCAGGCCCATCTCGGACATCACTGCCTTGACGTCGGCAAAGTCCAGGTTGATCAGCCCGGGGACCATGATCAGGTCGGAAATGCCCTTGACCGCATAGAACAACACCTCGTCGGCCTTCTTGAGCATGTCCAAAAAGGCGGCCTTCTGGGCGGCCAGAGAGAGCAGGCGGTCGTTGGGAATGGTAATGATCGTGTCCACGGCGTCGGCCAGGGCCGCGGCCCCTTTCTCTGCCTGAAGCAACCGTTTCTTGCCCTCAAAATAGAACGGCTTGGACACAACGGCCACGGTCAACGCGCCCATTTCCCGGGCCACCTGGGCGATAACCGGGGCGGCTCCGGTTCCGGTGCCGCCGCCCATGCCCGCGGTGACGAAGACCATGTCCGCCGGCTCCAGCATCTTGCGAATCTGGTCCACGCTTTCCAAAGCAGCCTCACGGCCGATGTCCGGATTCGCCCCGGCCCCCAGCCCCTTGGTTAACTTCTCGCCCAGCTGAATCTTGAATTCGGCCTTGGATCTGTTCAGGGCCTGCACATCCGTATTGGCCGCAATGAACGTGACACCCTTCAGCGAAGAGTTGATCATGTTGTTCACGGCGTTGCTGCCCCCCCCACCGACCCCGACGACCTTGATCAATGCATTGATGTCGCTTTCTAGTTCCATGAATTGCATACGCTTCTCCTCCCTGTTCGCTTACCTGGTGGTCAAAAAATGTTGTTCCGTATCCCTCGGCGTTATTTCCAGAGGTCAGTGCAAAAAGTCCTTTGAACCAAACCAAATGCCTTGTGGACTTCCGGCAACATATTGCTTTTACTGGCCACTAGCCACTCATCACTGACCACTGCCTGGTGCAAAAAGCACTTTTTGCACCAAGCTCTTTCCATCCGTCTCGCTCGTCGAAACCGTCCGTCATCTCTCTGCGTCATTTCTTTTTGTGACGACTGTTTGTCAAAACTGTTCACCATCGCCTTCAAACTGCGTCTCGTGACGCATTGACGCGCACATCCCATGAATTTCAAATCTCAAATTTGAAACTTGAAATCTCAAAACCGCGTTTCCTGCTCAGGAAACATCCGAAAACCACTTACGCATTCGGTTCAGGATGCGGTTGAAAATGTGGGTGTCCCGAATTCGGAACCGCTGATCCAGCCCTTCCTTGCGTGCTCCGTACATCAACAGTCCCACGGCTGTGGAATACATCGGGTTCATCACCACGTCCTTCAGCCCGCCCACTTCCCGCGGATACCCGATGCGGGTGGGCAGATTGAAAATCTGCTCGCCCAGTTCAGCCATCCCGTCCAACAAAGCCGATCCTCCGGTCAGGACGATTCCGGCCCCGATCAAGTTCTTGCACCCGGACTGATTCAGGTCCTGCTCCACCAGGGCCAGGATCTCCTCCATCCGCGGTTCGCAGATTTCCGCCAGCACCCGCCGGGAAACCCTCCGCGCCTCGCGACCACCCACGCTGGGCACGTCGATGATTTCGTCCTTCTGCACAATGTCCGTCAGGGCGCAACCGTATTTGATCTTGATCTTTTCCGCGGCCAGCATCGGCGTGCGCAGCCCGAAGGCGATGTCATTGGTCAGGTTGCTGCCACCCAGGGCCAGGACCGAGGTATATTTGATGGAATTATTGGAAAAAATCGCCACGTCCGTGGTCCCGCCGCCAATGTCCACCAGGGCCACGCCGATCTCGCGTTCCTCCGGAGTCAACACGGCCTCGGTGGAGGCCAGAGACTGCAGGACGATGTCAGCCACGTCCAGACCAGCACGGTGGCAGGAACGGATGATGTTCTGGGCGCTGCTCACGGCTCCGGTCACGATATGCACCTTGGCCTCCAGCCGCACCCCGGCCATGCCGATGGGGTCGGCGATGCCGTTTTGCTCGTCAACAATGAACTCCTGGGGCAGGATGTGGATCACCTCGCGGTCCAGGGGAATGGCCACGGCTTTGGCCGCATCGATGACCCGCTCCACGTCCTTGGGCGTCACCTCTCCGCCCTTGACCGCGATCACGCCGTGGCTGTTGAAGCCCTTGATGTGGCTGCCGGCGATGCCGGAGTACACGGAGCGGATTTCGCAACCGGCCATCAGTTCCGCCTCTTCCAGGGCCTTTTTGATGCACTGTACGGTCTGCTCGATATTCACCACCACGCCCTTGCGCAGTCCTGAGGAAGGGGCCGTGCCGATGCCCACCACGTCCACGCCATTGGGCGTTGCCTCTCCCACCACGGTGCAGATTTTGGTGGTTCCGATGTCCAGCCCGACGATCAGATCGGATTTGGATGATGATTTTTTCGCCATTTTCCGCTCCTCGATTTCACTGTCAGGACTGTTTCAACAAGACCCAGGCCTTGCCCGACATGACGGTCAACCGTTCAATATTGTTCAGCTCTCCACGAGAGCGCAGATCTTCCCAAACCTGATTCAT
>SKYX01000002.1 GCA_007127655.1 Desulfonatronum sp. | reverse complement strand
TGGACCACTCCTCGATTTCGATCACGATTGCAATTTCGATTCAGTGCGCCCGTAGAGCGGGAACAATTCTGCTCCGCCCCCTGCCCCCTGCCCTCTGATTTCTGACTTCTGTCTTCTGACTTCTGACTTCTGTCTTCCGGCGAGGTGTTCCATGCTCAGATTACTTTGTCTCGGTGTAACAGGCTTGGCCTTTTTCCTGATCACTGCCTGCTCCGACCCGTCGAACCTGGTGGGCAAATACCAAAGCCCTCCAGAGGCGGAGCATTTTGTGTTGCTGGACTTGCAACCCAATGGTCAGGGGACCTGGGAGACGGATTTCGATGTGGTTTCGTTTCGCTGGAAGCAGCGCGGGCAGGAGATCTGGCTGCATACCCGGACTGGAGGCGTGATCACCGGAGATATTGTGGAGGCGACCCGGCTGAAGGTGGACATTCCCGGAGTCGGGGTGATCGTGCTGGAGAGGCAGTAAGGGGGTGGCGGTGGGACGGTGAGTCAGTGAGTCAGTAAGTAAGTCGGTGGGAAACTGGTGTTGTAACTATTCAGCTCATCCGAGGAAATACGGCCTGGATACCCGCTCCCCGTCTGCACGAGGACAGGCTTCGCGGGTATGACTGATTGGAAGGCGGCATGGAAAACACGTCATTCCCGCGAAGGCGGGAATCCAGCGTCGGAAATGAGCTCAAATCAGGATTTACTGAGTAGTTACCTGGTGTATTGCTGGCCCGGCTTCTCATCTGAAATATTGCCTGGCGGAGGGTACAAATAAAGCGACCGGGGCCCACGGGGCCCCGGTCAAGACGAAGGAGGGTGAGAGAAAAGAGACTATCCGAAAATCTGTCTGGCTGGTGAGGTCACCTTGGCCAGAGCAGCTTTACGGCTGTACTTGGGAATATCCGCGGATGCCACGGCATACCTGAAGTACTCCCGAGGATTGTCCTCGGTAAGGAAAATCACCCTGACGTCGTTCGGATCCGTCAATGCGGCGTTGGGCTTGTACTTCTTGACTTCTTCCAGCCGCTTTTTGGCGATTTCCAATATCTCGTCCGAATCCCCGAACTGCATCGTCCCGGTGGGACAACTGATCACACAGGCCGGGAGCAAACCGTTCTGAACCCGGTCGTTGCACATGTCGCACTTGGTTTGCAGCTTTGACGCTTCATCCCAGCGCGGAATGTCGTAGGGGCACGACATCCTGATTTCCTCGAAATCCAGGTTCTTGGTGGCTTCCGTGAACAGGACCGCCCCTGTTTCCTTGTCATGCAGGATGGCCTGATCGTCGAACATGTCTCCGACCATCTTGCAGGGAGGATAAACACAGTGTCGGCACTGATCCGGAAAGAAATACCACTGCTTGAACTTATCTCCGTCCATGGCCTCGGTCATTCGTACCAGCTTATAGGTGATGAAGGACAGGTCCTTGGGGTTCTGAAACGAACCCCAGTTTCTGGTTTCTTCCGCCGGGAGTTTCTTCCACTGCTTGCAGGCCACTTGGCAGCCCCGGCAGGCCGTGCACTTGGTCAGATCGACAAAGAAGCTTTTACCTTGCATATCGCACTCCTCCTTAGGCCTTGCGGATGTTGACCATGAACGTCTTGGTCTCGGGAATGAAGGTGTTCGGGTCGCCTACGGACGGCGTCAGCAGGTTGGCCGAATCGCCTCCGCCCTTGGGATGGACCCATCCATAGTGCCATGTGGTGCCGACCATGTGAATGGTCTGCCCCATGGACTTGATCGGCTGCAAGCGAGGGGTGACGATAGCCACGGCTTCGATCTTGCCGCGCATGTTCTCCACGATGACCTTGTCGCCGCTTTCAATGCCGCGGAGCTTGCCCAGTTCGGGATCGATCTCCACGAAGTTCTGGGGCATGCTCTCCAACAGCCAAGGTGTCCAGCGGGTCATAACCCCGGACTGCCAGTGCTCGGTGACCCGGTAGGTCGTGCCCACAAAGGGATACCGCGGATCGCACACCGCGCGTTTGATCGCTTCACCGGCGAACTCCAGGGCCGTGGGATTGTGTAGACGGCTGGAGAAGGGATGCTCCTCAAATGGACATTCCATGGCTTCGAAGTGCTCGGGGAATGGACCGTCGGCCATCCCCGGACCGAACAACCGGCCGTAGCCTTCCGCGGTCATGATGAAGGGATGCCGATCGCTGGGCGCCCATCCACCGTCCGGCACATCGCCGACCCACTTACTGCCGTCCCAGGCGATGACCGCCTTATGCGGCGCATAGGGCTTGCCTTGCGGATCGCAAGAGGCCCGGTTGTACACGATGCGGCGGTTCAGGGGCCAAGCCCAGGACCATGTCGGGAAGATGCCGATGTTGGCCTGCATTTCGGTCTGGGTCTTATCTCGGCGGGCCATCATGTTTCCGGCCTCGGTGTAGCAGCCGCTGTAGACCCAGTTGCCGCAGGCCGTGGAACCGTCGGCCTGGAGAGCGGTGAAGTTGGGCACCTGGGTTCCGGCCTTGTGAGTGGTGTCCCCAATCTTCACGTCCTTGACGAAGTAGCCGTTGAGCAGCTTGGCCACCCGATGCGGATCGAAATCGTGCGGGAACTTCTTGTCCGGATTGGTAACGCCAGCGGTGTTGAAGTTCATGATCGGATCCGGGAAAGCGCCGCCTTCTTTTTCATACAGGGCGCGGACCCTGCGCACCAGTTCCAGGGCCATGTCGCCGTCCGGGATGCAATCGCCCATGGGCTTGGGACCGGCGTAGCGCCACTGGACCCAGCGTCCTGAGTTGGAAATGGAGCCTTCCTTTTCGCACCAGACCGCCGGAGGCAGGACGAAGACTTCGGTCTTGACCTGGGCCGGGTCCATGTTCGGGCCGCGCCAGAAGGAGGCGGTTTCGTTGTCGAACAGGTTGACCACCACCAGCCAGTCCAATTGAGCCAGTGCGTTTCTGGTCTTGTTTGAGTCCGCGCCGCAAGCCGCCGGGTTCTGGCCCCAGGCGAAATAGCCCTTGAACTTGCCCTGGAGCATGTGGTCGAACATGACCAGCCAGGAACAGTTCTGGCCCGGATCCAGCTTTGGCATGTAGGTATAGCTTTCCGCGGGATCCTTGTCCGGATACATGGCCTTGAGCAGGCTGGCCACGTACTTGGGCCTGTTCTGCCACCAGTTGGCGCTCTTGGGGTCGTTGGACACCGGAGTGGTGGCCTTCTGGTAGTCTTCGAAAGTGGCCATGGCAGCCCGGGGTGTGGGGTTATAGCCGGGGATAATGTGGAAAAGCAGAGCCTGGTCCGTGGAACCCTGAACGTTGGACTCGCCGCGCAGGGCGTTCACCCCGCCACCGGCCATGCCCATGTTGCCCAGCAGGAGCTGGATCATGGCCATGGTTCGGATGATCTGCGCGCCGGTGGTGTGCTGGGTCCAGCCCATGGCGTACATGATGGTCCCGGACTTGTCCGGAGCGCCGGTGGCCGCGAAGGTCTTGTAAAGGGCCAGCAACTGGTCCTTGGGCGTACCCGAGGTTTTTTCGATCCGGTCCAGATCGTAGCGCTCGTAGTGCTTTTTCATCAACTGGAAGACGCAGTTGGGATCCTTCAGGCTAAGATCCTTTTTGGGGATTCCCTGCTCGTCCATCTGGAAGGTCCAGGTGGCCTTGTCGTAGGAAGCCGTCTCGGGATTGAAGCCGGTGAACAGGCCGTCTTCGAAACCGAAATCGGGATTCACCAGGAAGGCGGCGTTGGTATAGTTGACGACGTATTCCTTGAAGTACAGTTCGTTGTCGATGATGTACTTGATCATCCCGCCCAGGATCGGGATGTCCGTTCCCGAACGCATGGTCACATAGAGGTCGGACTTGGAGGAGGTCCTGTTGAAACGAGGATCCACGTTGACCAGAGTCGCGCCTTTTTCCTTGGCCTTCATGACCCACTTGAAAGAAACGGGATGGTTTTCCGCCGGGTTGGCGCCCATCATCAAAATGCAATCACTGTTCATCAGGTCGATGTAGTGATTGGTCATCACACCGCGTCCGAACGACTCTCCCAGAGCCGCTACAGTGGCG
>SKYX01000201.1 GCA_007127655.1 Desulfonatronum sp. | reverse complement strand
TTCACGTTCCCGAGGTCTTTTCATGAACCATATGCTGTTCAAATATCCCTGACCATGTCTCGCACGATGGGAAGCATTCCTGGCGAAGTGAAGAGTCTGAACAAAGAAGTCGGGAGGTGGTACGCGAGTTCCATCGATTCCAAGCCGACGATTTTCGTCAAATTATAGCAGCTTACCTGGAAGCCCTGGTCAAGGAGCCGGGCATGGGCCAGATGGATTTTGAAGATGAGCCCGGCGACACGAAATCCTGATCACTTGAAGTGCTGGAACTGCATGCCCCCCCGGAAAAACATACGCCATGCACCTCAACGCAAAATCCGAACAAAACCAAACCATCCTGATCATCGACGATGATCAGGCAATTGTGATGCTGCTGAAGACGACCCTGTCCAGGGTCAAAGCCTTTTTCCGGCCGAGACGGACCGACGAAGCTCTGTACCAAGCCAAAAATGCCGGATGCAACCGCACCGTTGTCGCCGGGCAAAGCGGCCCCGACTCAAAGAAGTGATAACCACAACGTCGGCATGTGATGCCCAAAGGTCTACAATGAACAGCAAAGGTTCCCTCCTCACCCCGTCAAGAAGAAACTTGACGCTCATGGTCGCGGTGGTCTGGATCGTCGCGGTTGCCGTCTCCCTGGCCTGGAACTGGCGCCAGGCGGGTGATTCCGTGCTGGTTCTGGCGGAATCCGAGGGCCAGGCCTCGTTTCAAAAGGACGTCATCTACCGCAAATGGTCCACCCTACATGGTGGGGTCTATGTCCCGCCGACGGAGACCAGCCCGCCCAATCCGTACCTTGCACATCTGCCCGACCGGGACGTGACGACCTCCGCCGGAATGAAACTGACCCTGGTCAACCCCGCGTACATGACGCGTCAGGTTCATGAGCTGGGCTTCGACGAATACGGGTTGCTCGGCCACATTACCAGCCTTGATCCGCTACGCCCGGAAAACGCCGCGGACGAATGGGAGACCAAGGCCATGCTGGCCTTTCGAGACGGCGCGCCCAAGGCGTCATCCGTGGAAACCATCGACGGACGCCCGTACTTCCGGTTCATGCGTCCCTTGTTCACCGAAGCCGGATGCTTGCGCTGCCATGTCGATCAGGGCTACAAAATTGGCGATATCCATGGCGGGATCAGCGTTTCCCTGCCGCTTGCGCCCTTTCTCGCGGTGGCCGGACAGCAACGGATGCTGCTCGCTCTGGGGCATGCCGTCATCGGCTTTTTGGGGTTGCTGGGCATCTGGACCGGA
Source organism: Desulfonatronum sp. (assembly GCA_007127655.1). GTDB lineage: Bacteria > Desulfobacterota > Desulfovibrionia > Desulfovibrionales > Desulfonatronaceae > Desulfonatronum. The sequence continues at coordinate 12,979 of SKYX01000201.1, read as the reverse complement.
AACAGGCTGCTGGGCAATTCGGAACGGGGGTTGCGAGAGCGGGAACGATTGTTGAGCAAGGTCTTTGAAATCCTGCCAGTTGGGCTCTGGATCGCCGACGACAAGGGCAAACTGCTGCAAGGCAATCCGGCGGGAGTAGCCATCTGGGATGCCGAGCCCTTGGTGGAGCAGAAGCAATACGACGTCTTCAAAGCCAAGCGGCTCCCATCCGGAGAAGCTATCGCCGAAAACGACTGGGCTTTGGCCCACACGGTGAACAAGGGCGTGACAATCGTGGACGAGCTTCTGGAAATCGAGACCTTCGAAGGCAAAAAGAAGATAATCCTCAACTTCACGGCTCCGGTATTGAACGACCAGGGCCAGGTCGCCGCAGCCATTGTCGTCAACCAGAACATCACCGAACGAACGCAGGCCGAACAAGCTCTTATTCAGGCCAAGGACCAGGCCGAAGCGGCCAACCGGGCCAAGTCCGAATTCCTGGCCAACATGAGCCATGAACTGCGCACGCCGTTCAACGGGATCATGGGCATGCTGCAACTCTTGCGGACCTCAAAATTGGATAAGGAACAACACCAGTACATTTCCATGGCCCTGCAGGCTTCGGATCGATACACCCGCCTTTTAAGCGACCTTCTGGACATTTCAGGACTTGAAAACGGGGGCACGGAGAACCGCCTGGAAGAATTCAGCGTCCATGACTCCGTGGCCGCTGTTTTTGACCTTTTTCCGACGACCGTCAGAAAGAACGATGTGGCGATGGAATACCACATCGACCCCGCCCTGCCGGAACGTCTCATCGGAGACCCCACGCGGCTGCGGCAGATTCTGTTCAACCTGGTGGGCAACGCCCTGAAGTTCACGGACCAGGGGCGGATCGGGCTGAAGGTCTGGCCCCTGAAATCCGCAAATGGTGAACAAAACGGACCTCGAATTCTGTTTTGCGTCACGGACACCGGCATCGGCATCCCGGAGGACAAACTCGCTATGCTCTTCAAGCCTTTCACCCAGGTGGATGGATCGTACACCAGAAAATATCAGGGTGCGGGCCTGGGATTGGCCATTGTCAAACGGCTCGTCGACTCCATGGGCGGATACATCAGCGTGGACAGCACCGTTGGCGAAGGCACGACGGTATATGCCGTCCTGACATTCACTTCGCCCGATCAAAACCCAATCGACCCCGTTTCGGAGAAACCATGAGCACGACCGACGATCTTGTTCTGAAGAAACAGCAACTCCGGGAACAGGCCGAAGCACGCGTGGCCGAGGCTCCCCGGTCCGTGGAAAATCTCTCATCCGACGACCTGAGGAACCTGATTCACGAATACCAGGTCCATCAGATCGAACTGGAGCTGCAAAACGAGGAACTGCGAGCGACTCAACACCAGTTGGAACAGGTCAAAAACCAATATGCGGAGTTGTTCAACAATGCACCGGCCGGATACCTGGTCGTCAATTCCCAGGGACTGATCACAAAAGCCAACCAGACCTTCGCCCGGATGATCGGCAGAGAGGGCCATGGGTTTGCGAACAGACCGTTGACCGAGCTGGTCGTTCCCGAGGACCGTTCCTCCTTGCTGGGACGTTTCAAGGCCTTTTTCAAGAATCCGGAGGGAAAGCTGCTGGATTTCAGGCTGTTTGGCAAGAACGACGAAACGGTGCATGCGCGCTGCGTCGGGAGGCGGGACATGCTGGTAAAGGTGCTCCCCCAAGACGATAAAAAAGATGCGGACCAGAAGCTTCTGCTCATGGTCTCGGACATCACGGATCAGGTCCGATCCGATGAGGCGCTGAAAAAAAGCGAGGAAAAGTATCGCGAGCTGGTTGAAAACGCGCCCATGGGTATTTTTCAGTCGACCCCGGAAGGACGGTACCATACGGTCAATACGGAAATGGCCCGCCTGTGCGGGTACCCAACCGCAAAAGAAATGATCGAGACGGTCACGAACATCGCCACGCAACTCTACGCCCGGCCTGAGGATCGAAAAATCTACAAGAAGAAACTCCTGGCCGACGGAGAGGTCAAAAATTTCGAGGCGGAACTGGTTCGCCAGGACGGAACGACCTTTTGGGCGTCCATGAACACCAGGATGAAACACGGGAACGACGGCGGGGTCATCTTTGATGGTTTTCTTCTGGACGTCACGGAACGCTGCCTGGCCGAGCAGGAACTCCACCTTTCCCACCAAAGGCTGATCACCGTCTTGGACGGCATCGAGGCGCTGATCTACATCGTGGATATGGACACGTACGAGATTCTGTTCATCAACGCCTATGGTCGGCAACTGGTCGGTGACTCTGCCGGAAAAACATGCTGGGAGGTCTTGCAGCAGGGACAGGACGGGCCTTGCGCCTTTTGCACCAACGATAAACTGCTCAAGGACGGCAAACCCACCGGAACGTACGAATGGTCGTTCAAGAACACGATGAACCAGCGCTGGTACTTGTGCCAGGACAGCGCCATCCCCTGGATTGACGGCCGCTTCGTGCGCATGGAGATGGCAACAGACATCACGGAACGCAAGCTCCTTGAGGATGAAGTCCGCCGATACAACGACGAACTCCAAGCCCTTTTGGCGGAAAAGGACAAATTTTTCTCCATCATCGCCCACGACCTCAAATCACCAATGTCCGGCCTGTTGAGCTTGGCGAAAGTTTTCGCCGAAGACGCGGAAAACATGGCCATTCAGGAGCTGCGGGAAATGTCCACGGCGATGTGCAAAAGCACCGAGCGCTTGTACGCCCTGCTGGAAAACCTGCTGCACTGGGCTCTTGTCCAGCAAGGGCTGATCGGCTTCTCTCCGCAACCGCTCAACCTTCACGAACTGGTCCACAACAGCATCGAGTCCTTGCGCTCCGTGGCCGAATTGAAACGGGTCACCATCCAGAATAGCACTTCAGGGAACCTGGAACTCATGGCCGACCAGCCCATGATCACCACCGTTGTCCGCAACCTTGTTTCCAATGCCCTCAAATATTCAGGCAACGAAGGATCCGTAACCATCTCCGGATCGCAAAATGGAGACAAGGTCGAGGTGGCCGTGCGAGACACCGGCATCGGAATGGATCAGAAAACCCAGGCGCATCTCTTTGCCCTTGACCGAAAAACAATCCGCCCCGGCACCCAAGGCGAACACGGTACCGGCCTGGGCCTGATCCTGTGCAAGGAATTCATCGAAAAGCACGGCGGCGAAATTCGCGTGGAAAGCGAGGTCGGCCAAGGGACGATTTTTTACTTTACCCTGCCTGCGCACAATTGACGGACGCGCAACGGCTTGATGTTCCGAAGTCGGCGATAGGGTTCCGAGGCCAGCCAAAACAGTTAAACCAGCCGGGGATGATTCAGAACAGGTTGGCATTTGACGCCCGACAGGCACCATGAGCAACCCCATGCGGATGCACGGCCTTCCGTAGGGGCGGTTCACGAACCGCCCCTACACCACGGCACCGGAATGAATGTCGGGAACCCGGAAAGTGCAAACCTGTATTTCCCTCAGAATGAACCATCCCACCAGCCGTGAGAACAACTCCATATTGAAAAACCAAAGCCCCGGAATTGACTTTCCGCGGTCTCGCTGTATGGTCGCGCTCGTGACCGAATGTTTTCCGTGACACGCAAGGATTCCCATGCCCTCGCCCATCCCAGATATCAGAACCCGACTTCGTTGCCGAAAGTGCAACGATCGCTTGCACGCCCGGCGCGGCTGACGGGCCGTCGCCCTGCGCTGTGGGTCCTGCGGCGCCGCCTTTGCCTTGCACGAGTACGGAACCACTCTGGACGACCTGGTGGAAGAATTTTTGGCCGACATTCCCTGTAACCGCATATAGCACTACGTTTTTACGTTTTCCCACCCGCATGCCCCCACAAATCATTCCCCGCGACGAACACCCCATCTCCCGCAAGAACATTCATCCCGACGCCTTGAAGGTCATGTACCAACTCGGGCGCAAGGGGTTCACCGCCTACCTGGTGGGCGGCGGCGTGCGCGACCTGATCCTCGGGCGCGAGCCCAAGGATTTCGACGTGGGCACCAACGCCACGCCCAATCAGATCAAGAAGGCCTTCCGAAACTGTTTCATTATCGGCCGCCGGTTCCGACTGGCGCATATCCATTTCGGCGACCAGATCATCGAAACCTCCACCTTTCGACGCTGCCCCGAGCCGGATGCCGACGAGAACGGAGATTTGTACGTCTTTCGGGACAATTGCTACGGCTCCCCGGAAGAGGACGCCCTGCGCCGGGACTTCACCATCAACGCCCTGTTCTACGAGGTGAAGCGGTTTTCCGTCATCGACCACGTCGGTGGGTTGAGCGATATCCGCGACCGATTGATCCGCTGCATCGGGGACCCGAACATCCGCTTCCGGGAGGACCCGGTGCGCATGATCCGGGCCGTGCGCTTCGCCTCCCGCCTGGGGTTTCGGATCGAACCGGCCACCTTCAACGCCATTCTCCGCCATCACCAGGAAATTCTCAAAGCCGCCCCGCCCCGGGTTTTCGAAGAACTGATCAAGCTTTTTGCCTACGGCTCCGGGGAACAAGCCGTTCGCCTGCTCTACAAAACCGGCCTGCTCGGAGATCTGCTCCCGGAAATCGCCCAGTATCTGGACCAGGACCACGCACAAAACCGGGAATCCGTCCTGTGGTCCTGGCTGGGTCGCCTGGACGAGCGGATCAGAGACAAGGGCGGCCTGAATCCGGTCTTAATTTTCGCGACCTTGTTTTTCGCCCCCACAAACCGGCTGCTCAGTGAACAAGCGGCCCGGGACGAGGAGCAAGAACGGCTCCCGCTCCACCTCCGGCTGACCGAACTGCTCACGCCCATCTGCATCCGGATCAGCATGCCCAAGTTGATGACCATGCGGATGATCCAGGTCATGGCCAACCAGTCCCGATTCGTCCCGGACAAGCGCAAGCGCTTCTCCAAACGCGGCTTCGTGGCTCAGGAGACCTTCCCCGAGGCCCTGGCCTTGCATGAAATCGGTCTGCGCGTGGCCGGCGAGAATCCAGAGCGCCTCGAACCCTGGAACGCCCTGCGCCTGGAAATCGAAGCGCAACGCCCGGGCTCCGTAAGTACAAAAAAGACCGCTGATAAAAAACCCGGAAAGTTGAAACGTCGTCAGGTTAATGCAGGCGCCGAAAAACCAAACGACACAACGGCAATGCCGGACGAACCGGCAACCGAAACAGAGGGTCAGGACATCGAGATCAGGCGTTCCCGCCCACCGCGCAAGCGATCCCGCCGCCGCAAGCCGTCGTCCGCGCCCCGTACCTGACGCGCCCGTTCTCCATGACGACCCGCAAATTTCTCATCGCCGGGGGCAACGCCACCGCCCTGGTCCGGGACTGCCCGACCTCCCTTCGGGCGTCCCTGGCCGCGGACCTGCTTTGCGACGTGGAGCAGGTCGGCTTCGTGGACGAACAGGCCCGTCCGCCGCGCCTGGAGATGATGGGCGGAGAATTCTGCATCAACGCCACCCTGGCTTTCGCCTCCACTCTGGGGCCGAAAGGAACCGTCCGAGTCAGCGGCCTGGATCGTCCGGCGGACTTCGTCAACATGCCCCACGCCACCCGTGCGACCATCCCCCTGCGCTGCTCCATGTCCGAAAACATCGTCCTCCTGGAAGGCATCGGCTTCATTCTCACCCCAAAACCGGACGGACATGCCTCGAGCAGCCCCATGGACCACGCCCGAACCAAACGCGAACTGGCCGATCTGTGCAACCGCTTCGACCTCCCGGCCTTCGGCGCGATCCATTTCTCCGGCAATGCCATCACGCCGTACGTTTACGTCGCGGCCGTGGACTCCTTTGTCCCGGAAACAGCCTGCGGATCAGGAAGCGTGGCCTTCAGCCTGTTCACCGGCCAAGACCGGGTCCGTCAACCCACCGGCCAATTCATCACGGTCCGCCGGAGAACACGAAGGGAACGGGAGGAAACGGATTTCGATTTCTTTGATGTCGAGGCCCGGGTTGAGCAGTCCGAACTTTCGCCCAATGCAAGCCTACCTGTTGCCCTTTGCCAAGGCTCCGACTAGTATGCCATCATCCTGTTCAGGAACAGTTTTTCAATCAACCGCCCCACTTCATCCTCTGCCCCGGCTGTAGGCCCCCAAAGAAAGCATCCCAACCATGCCAGGACTCCAAAAACCCTGCCCCCACTGCGCCAAACCGCTGACCATCTATACCAACCCGGTGCCCACCGTGGACATTCTGATCACCATTCCCGGCCAGGGAATCGTCCTCATCGAACGTCGCAACCCGCCTCCGGGCTGGGCCATTCCCGGCGGGTTCATCGATTACGGTGAGTCCGCGGAACAGGCCGCGGTGCGCGAGGCCCTGGAGGAAACCGGGCTGGAAGTGGAGCTGACCGGGCTGTTCGGCGTCTATTCCGCCCCGGACCGCGACCCGCGCCAGCACACCATCAGCACGATCTTCACGGCCCAGGCCAAGAATCCGGACCAACTCCGGGCCGGAGACGACGCCGGGGCCGTGCGCGTTTTTCCCCTGACCGCCCTGCCCGACCAACTGGCCTTTGACCACGGAAGCATCCTCCAGGAGCTGCGTCGCCGTCACGAAGCCCTGAACCCTCTGAAGTCCGTCTCGTGAGTTCGCTCCATCGACGCAAAACCTAAAGGAATCAGCATGGACAGCCATCCTCAGGTCCTGTTCGTGGCCTCGGAAATGTACCCGTTTTCCAAAACCGGGGGGCTCGCGGACGTCATGGGCGCCCTGCCCCTGGCCTTGTCCCGGCTCGGGGTAAGCGTGGGCGTGATCACTCCGTTCTACGGGCGGCTGGCCAGTAGCGAATTTCCCTTACGCCTGATCTACGAAGACTGCCCGGTGGGCTACCCCTGGCCGGACACCACCGCGGACATTTTTCTGGCCGATTATCACGGTCTGCCCGTCTACTTCATCTCCCGGGGCGAATACTTTGATCGCCGCTTTCTGTACTGCACCCACAAGGGCGATTATTTCGACAACTGCGAACGGTTCATCTTTTTCTGCCGGGCGACCATGGAATGGGCCAGACGGTTGTCCAACCCCCCGGAGATCATCCATGCCCACGACTGGCACGCGGCCCTGGTTCCGGCCTATCTGCATTTTTTGCGCAAGGTGGACACCTTCTGGAAAACGACCAAGTCTGTGGTGACCATCCACAATCTGGCCTTTCAGGGCCGGTTCGCCTACCGCCTGTTCCTGGAATCCGGGCTGCCCTCGGCGGCCTGGAACAGCTCCGGGGCGGAATTCTTCGGAGACTTCAATCTGCTCAAGTCCGGCATCTCCTACGCGGACCTGGTCACCACGGTTAGCCCGACCTATGCCAAGGAAATCCTGACCCCGGAATTCGGCTGCGGCCTGGAAGGCATTCTCAACCACCGGGCCGCGGACTTGCGGGGAATTCTCAACGGCGCGGACTACGCCGTCTGGGACCCCAGGCAAGACCGCTACCTGCCCACCACATATTCGCCGGAGACACCACGGGGCAAACTCCGCTGCAAGGAAAGTCTGTTTCACGAACTCTGCCTGGACCCCGAGCTCCTGTCCCGCCCTCTGCTCGGATTCGTCGGCCGCCTCCGGGAGCAAAAAGGCATCGACATGCTCCTGGACATTTTGCCTGAACTGATGCGCAAGGATGTCAGCGTGGTCGTCCTGGGTGAAGGCAATCTCCAGTTTGAGGCCCAAGTCCAGGACATGATGGAAACCTACCCGGGACGCCTCGTGGCCCGCATCGGCTACACCGAAGATTTGGCCCACCGCATTCAGGCCGGAGTCGATCTTTTCCTGATGCCCTCACGCTACGAACCCTGCGGCCTGACCCAGATGTACAGCCTGCGCTACGGCAGCCTGCCCGTGGCCTCTGCCCTGGGCGGACTCCTGGACACCATCACTGGCTACCCCGACCCCGAATCCACGGGCTTCATTTTCACCCCGCCCGACGCCCGGACTTTTCTGCAAAGCATCGAGTTGGCCCTGGACGTCTGGAAACGTCCGGCGGAATGGAAGGCCATGCGGACCAGGGCCATGCGCAAGGACTACTCCTGGTCCAGTGCGGCGCAACAGTATATACAAGCCTATACGGACATTGGAGCGGACCTGTCCCCGGCCTGATCGCCGTTTTGGACACCCGCCCTTCACCCCTCAAAAACGAGGTTCTCCCATGAAAATGACGGAAATCCGAACCATGGCCAAATCACGCGGGTTGAAACTTGGTGTCGGCACCACGAAAATTCAAGCCGTCCGAATAATCCAACTGGACGAAGGCAACTTCGACTGCTTCGCCCGGGCCGAAGCCGGTTATTGCGACCAGGAGGGCTGCATCTTCCGAGTGGATTGCCTTTCCCTGGCTCCGAAGCAAAACAACGGTTAAGCCGTGCCCCACCCCTCCGTCCTGGGCCAACCCTTGGGCCTGACCCTGGATCTGACACTGGGCCTGACCCTGGGCCTGACCCTGGGCGACCCCAACGGGCTGGGCCCGGAACTGGTTTGTCGCGTTTTCCGGCACGGCCTCCCCAAGTCCCTTGCCGGAACCTCCGTATTGATCATCGGTCCGGAACAGGCCCTGGCGCACCACCAGCAGGCCTCAGGCGGCCCGCTCTTCTGGCATCGGCTGTCCGATCCGGAACGGCTAAAGGATCATCCGCCAAGCGTCCATCTCTACACGCCTCCGGAACTCGAAGCTTTTCCAATGCGGCCGGGGACTGTAACGGTAGAGGGCGGCCTGGCCGCGGGGCTGGCCCTGGAAACAGCGTGCTCCCTGTTGCAATCCGGCCACGTCCAGACAGTGACCACCTGCCCGCTGAACAAGGCCACGCTCCAGCGGGCAGGATTCGATTTCGCCGGGCACACCGAGTTTCTGGCCGCCAAGGCCGGGTTGACCCCGGACGACGTCTGCATGCACTTTGCGGGGCCTCGGATGCGGGTCAGCCTGGTCACCACCCACCCCCCGCTGCGTGCGGTCCCCGACTTGATCACCGTTGAACGGATCCTGCGCAAGTTGGAGCTGACCATGGCCGCGATGCACGCCCAAAGCCTGTGCGACCCCGTCGCGGTTTGCGGCCTGAACCCGCATGCCGGGGAGGATGGACGGATCGGAGACGAGGACGGACGGATCATCGCCCCGGCCGTGAGCCAGGCCAGGGCCAGGGGCTGGAACGTAGTCGGCCCGCTGGCCGCGGACACGGTTTTCCACCGGGCCGCGCAAGGCGACTTCTCCGCGGTTTTGGCCATGTACCACGACCAGGGCCTGACGGCCTTCAAGCTGCTGCACTTTCACGACGGCGTCCAAGTCACCCTCGGCCTGCCCTACGTCCGCACCAGCCCGGACCACGGCACCGGATACGACCTGGTCGGCCAAGGCAAGGCATCGGCCCAAAGTCTGGGTAACGCTCTCAACATGGCCGTCGCCCTGACAGTCCGTTGAAAAACACCCAATTGCCGCGTCGCCGCAAAAAGTTCAAACTCTCATGTATCAACGCATACGCTTTGAGAGGGATGGTTCACAATTGGTTGACACATTAACGCTATCTGTCGGCACGGTAGGAGCGACCGGCCGGTCGACCCTACGTCTTTCCTTGCTCCTTGCACTTGGGATTCTTGAACGGCCTGTCGACAAACACTTTTTCATCACTTAAGTAACGAAACCTCATCCCAGGACGATCATCATGCCTGACATTTCCCCCGAAACCCCGCCCTACGCCCAGATCGCACCACGGCTGCGCGGTCTGCGCGAGGCCCTGGACCTCAGCGTCGAGGAAATGGCCGCCCGGATCGAATCCACCCCGGACAAGGTGGCCCTGTACGAATCCGGAACCGTGGAAATCCCGGTCAGCCACCTTTTTCACACCGCCAAAAGCTGCGGCGTGGACCTGACCGTGCTGCTCTCCGGCGGCGAGGCCCACCTGCACAACCACGCCCTGGTCCGCAAGGGCAAGGGCATGAACGTGGACCGCCGCAAGGACTACGCCTACAAAAACCTGGCCTACAGCTTCACCGGCCGCCGGATGGAGCCGTTTCTGGTCACCGTGCCCCCGAAAAGCGAACAGGAACCGACCTTCACCGAACATGCCGGACAGGAATTCATCTACATGCTCTCCGGTCGCCTGGAGCTGCGCCTGGGAGACCAGATCCTGATCCTCGAACCCGGCGACAGCCTCTACTTCACTTCCCGAACGCCTCACGCCCTGCGGGGCCTGGACCAGGCTGAGGCCACTTTTCTGGACGTCATCACTTAAACAATCAATGCGGACAATCATGCACCCGACCTACCATTCCCACGAAGATTTCCTGACCAACTTCCGGCTGGAGATACCGGGCAACTACAATTTCGCCTTCGACTTTCTGGACGTCCACGCCGAGCGGGAGCCGGACCGTCCGGCCATGATCCATGTGGACGACGCCGGGAACCGCCAGGACTTCTCCCTGGGCTTTTTCCGGACCGAATCCAGTAAACTGGCCAACGCCCTCAAAATACTCGGCCTGAAGAAGGGCGACCGGGTGATGCTCATCCTGCACCGCCGGGTGGAATTCTGGGTAGCCATGCTGGCCCTGCACAAGCTGGGCGCGGTGGCCGTGCCCTCCCCGGCCCTGCTGACCACCAAGGATATCGTTTACCGGGTCAACTTCGCCCGGATCAAGGCCGTGATCACGGACGCCGGGGTCGCGCCCGCGGTTCAGGCCGCCCTGCCGAAGTGCCCCGGCCTGCGCACCCTGATCCAGGTCGGCGGGAGTGCCCTAAAGCCAGGTTGGGCCGACTACGCCGCGATCATGGCCCAGGCATCCGAAGTTTTTCCCCGGCCCGAGGATCCGGCTGAAAACGCCGGAGGCCGGGACAGCCTGCTGATCTTCTTTTCCTCCGGCACCACTGGACCGCCCAAAATGGTCGAGCACCAGCACACCTACCCCCTGGGGCACTTCGTCACCGGCGTACATTGGCACAACCTGCGTCCCGGGGACATTCACCTGACCCTGGCCGACACCGGCTGGGGCAAGGCGGTCTGGGGCAAATTCTACGGCCAATGGATGGCGGGCGCCATGGTCTTTGTCCACGACTTCCGAGGCAAGTTCGACCCGGCCAAACTGCTCGGGCTGCTGGCCGAGCATAAAGTGACCTCGTTCTGCGGGCCGCCCACGGTCTACCGATTTCTGATCCGCCAGGACCTCTCCGGCCTGGACCTCTCCAGCCTGCGCCACTGCACAACGGCCGGAGAGCTACTCAACGAAGGGGTTTTCCACGCCTGGAAGGAAGCCACTGGGCTGCCCATTTACGAGGGCTACGGCCAGACCGAAACCACCCTGCAGGTGGCCACCTTTCCGTTCATGACCCCCAAACCCGGCTCCATCGGCAAACCCTGTCCGGGCTGGGACGTTGTCCTGCTCAACGACGACGACCAGCCCTGCGCCCCGGGCGAGGAGGGCGAGATCTGCATCCGCCTGGACCCCGCTGCTCCGCTGGGCCTCTTCGCCGGATATCTGGACGAACCGGACAAGACGGCCCAGGCGCGCAAGGGCGGGTTTTATCATACCGGGGACAAGGCCTGGATGGATGAGGAAGGCTACCTGTGGTTCCTGGGCCGGGTGGATGACCTGATCAAAAGCTCGGGCTACCGGATCGGCCCCTTTGAAGTGGAAAGCGTCCTGATCACCCACCCCGCGGTGGTGGAAGCCGCGGTGACCGGGGTTCCGGACCCGGATCGCGGGCAGACGGTCAAAGCCACCGTGGTTCTGGCGCCGGGCTGCACCGGCTCCGAGGAACTGACCAAGGAACTCCAGAACCACGTCAAGTCCCTCACCGCGCCCTACAAGTATCCCCGAATCATCGACTACGTGGACGAGTTGCCCAAGACCATCAGCGGCAAGATCAAACGCGCCGAAATCCGCGCCAATGATCTTAGCGCGGCCGGGGGAGCATCCTGACCCGAGGCTTTGCCGGGCATCCCCATCGACATGCCGTCAACGTATCTCTCTCGCATCTGGGCCACACTGGACCCATTCCTGGAATCCGGAGCGGTCTGGGGCCGCAAGGTGGCCAACGAGCAGTTTCTGGCCGCCTTGCTGCACCATGACCCCTTTGCCGAATATCATTTTTTCCTGGCTACCCCCAGGGAGCTCCACTCCACTCGGCAGCTCTTTCAGCAGCGCTTTCCCCGTTTTTTCGCGGATAAGCGACTTCGCTTTTTTTTGCGCCAGGACCTGCCCTCGTCCCTGCGATCCACCGCCTATCACTGCTTCCATCTTTCGGACTGCATCAACCATCCGCCCGCTCTGGCCAGGCTGCGCAACGCCTGCGCCGCACGGCAATTCCCGATCACCAGCGTCACCCACTCCCTGAGCTACCCCGGCTACCCGGCCCGTTTCCTGGACCACCTCCACCCGGGCTGCACTCCCAGGGACTGCGTCGTGGCCACTTCCACGGCCGGACAAAACGCGGTGCTGGCCTATTTCGACCATCTCCGCGTGAGCTACAGCCTGGATCAAGAGCGCTTCCCCCAGCCCGGGACAGCGGTGATCCCTCTGGGCATGGACGATCCCATGACTGACCCTGCCGCGTTGCGCGAACAGGGCCGGGCCGAGCTGGGCGTGGAATCCGAGACCAAGGTGCTACTCGTCCTGGGCCGGATCACCCCCCATTCCAAAATGGACCTTTTGCCCTTGCTCCGAGCCTGGCAACGGATATCAGGTCGCGGACGCTCCCATGCCCTGGGGAACGTGCTCCTGGTGGTGGCCGGCTGGGTCGAGCCCAAGGACGACTTTCCCGGCACCTTCACGGCCCTGGCCCGCAACGTGGGCCTGCCCTGCCGCCTCGTCCCCAGCCCGGACGAGGCCCGCAAGCACCGGCTCTACGCCGCGGCGGACATTTTCCTTTCCCTGGCCGACAACCCCCAGGAAACCTTCGGCCTAACCCTCCTGGAGGCCGGGCTGGCCGGGCTGCCGACCATTGCCGCGGACTACAGCGGATACCGGGACATCATCCAACAC
>SKYX01000426.1 GCA_007127655.1 Desulfonatronum sp. | reverse complement strand
TCCAGATCGGCTGGTCTCAAAGAGAAATCCGCCGCGGCCATGAGAACACTCCTTTGCGCCAGAAATAGATGATGGAGATACCAAGAATGAAGAGGAAGATGAACAGCTTGATCAACGGCAGGAAGCCCTCGGAATGCGGATAATAGGTAGCCACCGGAAACAAGTAGAGGATGTCCACCTCGAAGGCGAGAAAAATCAGAGCGTAAAAGTAGTAATTGACCCCGAAGCGGGACCAGGCGCTGCCCTGCGGAGTAATCCCGCACTCATACGACAAGGTCAGATCCCCTCCCTTGTAACGAGGAGCGATCAAGCGGGAGATGAGCAACGGCCCGGCGGCGAACAGGGTGCCAGCCAAGAGAAAAACGATCAAGGCCAAATGAAACCAAGTGAAGACCATCGAGTTACCACCTTTGGGCAGGAATCAGGAAAATGAAGAATCGTCTTTGACAGAAAAATGAAAAGTGGACCTTAGCTCGGCTTTACTCAAAAATAGTCAAATAAAAACAAATAATTAAAGAAAACGATTGCCAACAAACTTCAGAATGTTTTCCCATCTTCCTATCTTGATACCAACTCATAAAAGTTTGTCAATAAGGTGTATTTTTTTTTGATTGATTGCTTTTTGGCATCAGACGTCCCATGGAAAAACAAGCGGATGTAGGCCATGGAGCGCAATCCATAGCTGAGGGTTTCCTTACATTCCCTGCGGCCATGAAGTATCCTCAGGTTCAAACCAGGGGTCTTTTTGAAAGAGCCTCACAAATCCTGCTACGGCGTTGCCCAGCCTCCACTCCTGCCACAGTGCCCATCAGAAACCCTGTTTTGAGGAGCAACTTGGTTTTAATCGCTTTCCCGTCTTGTTCCGGTACCAGGCGGCCGCCCACCGAAAGACGGAAGCCACCCAGAGCTTGGAGATTCACAACAGCGGCTTCAGGTTCGGCCCAAGTCATCTCCAGAGTCGACGGATCTTCCACGTCTCTCCGCAAGCCCCTGAAAAAACGCTTCGGTCTATTCGAGGTCGTTGCTCTCGCCGCATTCCAGGGTCGGGGTCTGAGAAGTGGGGAATGGAGCGGTTCAGTATCGCGTGAGGCAGCCCGATTTGATCGAACCCGTCCAGGCGAGCAAGGCGCTCAAGCAGGTTACCAGAGGCCAATACCACGTCGGTTCGACCACCATCTGCTTGATTCCAATCACTGCCGTGAACAAGGTGAAGAGGGTCAAGGCGGACCAAATTGTCAGCCGCAGTTCCCAGCAAGAGGGCATGGCCGGGGATTGTTCGCGGCGATCCAGGCCGAAGAGGCGGTACGCCGCAAAGGCGCAGATCCAGAGGCAAATGATCATGGCCCAGAGCACGTCGCCGGGATAATGCGAGCCTCTGAACACCCGGCCCGTTCCGATCAGCGCCCCCCAGGAAACGGCCAGAACGAAAACCGGCCAAACCAGATAACGTCGCGAAGAATGCGCAAGCAGGAAGACCAGCGGCAACAGAAACATTGCCGTGGTGGTGTGTCCGGAAGTAAAGCTGCCCTTGCTCACCGCTTCGGAAAAACTGTACGGCCCGATCAGCCAGATCGAGGAATAGTCCTGGTCTCCGCGAAGTACGTCCAGGGGCCGGGCCCGCCCGAAAAAGGCCTTCAGACCCCGATTGGCCACGAGAAAGAGCAGCATGCACGCCAAATAATATCCGGCAAAGAGCCGGATGCCGGATGCCTTTGGCCCCCAGAACGGCGTCAAGGCGCAAAAATAGACGGCCAAGACCAGGATGAGCATCGCGTAGCTCACGTCCTGGGCGCCCGGAGGATCTCCCTCAAACAGAGATCGCGCGGCGACGTCATTCCACCATTGCAGGAACATGGATTCCCGGGACAGCTCCATGCCCCAGGCCGTCACGGCCAGATCTCCCTGAAAAAGAGGGATGCTGAGCAGCCCCCCGATCAGCGCACTTGCCCCGATCCACCACCAAAGCGGTGAGGACGATAGCTGACCCCAAAGTTTGGGCCGCTTCGAAGCGACCTCTCGGGTATTGACCATGATTGATGGGAATAAGACCTAGCGGCCCCGCAAGAATTCAAATGGGTTGTCTGGCAACACGTACCAAAGCAGACGTCCTCCGGCCAGAAAACCAAAAAGAAGATTGCCCAGCCATGCGCCAAGAAAGGGAGAGAGAAAGCCGCGTTCCCCAAGGGAGACCCCGAGTACGAAGAGCACATAGTAAACGAAAACAATGGCCAGCCCCAGGGCGATGTTCAGGTAAAGGCTATCGAAAATGGTATACAGCGCCAGGGCGATGAGGGCCATCATCAGCAGGGAGAAGGCATAGGACCACTTCATATGCCAGGCCGTGCGCAACCGTTCCACGTTGGAACCGGTACCCTCCAGGTAGGAGATGATCCGCCCCAGTTCGAACAGTGACAGCGCGGCGGGCTCAAATCGGGTTTGCAGGGCGCCGAAGACCTCCAGATCCTGGGAGATATCCAGCCTCAAGGAAGCTTCCTCCCTGACCTCGAAGGTCAGCGTCTCGTAGACCCGAGGTTCGTGCAGCTCCCAGCCCGTATCCAGAATGTCGAATTGACTCGCAACGATGATCCGTTGCAGCGTATTGCCCTCGCCGTAGACGTAAACCGTGATGTCCCGGCCACGGCGTTGCTCCGGATACGCCCCGTCGATGCTGACCACGTAGGTTCCGCTCAGAAACCAGATATCGCGCAATTCCACTTGCCCTGCCTCTTCCTTACGCACATCCTCCGCCCAGATGCGGTCCATGGTCCGCTGACCGGCCACGCCCAGGGCCTGGGCCAGGAAAAGTTGCGCGAAACACCAGACCAATCCGTACACGGCGTAGAAACGAACCAACGCCGCGTAGGAAACCCCGCCGGACTGAAGGGCGAGCAGTTCCCGGTGGCGGACCAGCAGCCCGATCTGGACGATCAGGGAGACCAGGAAGGCCGCCGGCAGGATCTGCGAAAGAATCAGCGGCAACTTGGCCAGAAAAAAACCGACCATGGTGCCCACGCCCACACCGGCCTGGACAAAGACGTCCAGGTTTTCCACCAGGTCCTGAAGCAGGTAGATGCAGACCCCGACCCCGAGACACAACCCGTTCAGAAAAAGATTCTGAGCAAGCAGATAACGTTGCAGAGTGCTCAATCGATAGGCGGTCAAGCGGCGGAAAACGTTGCTGTCAAAAGGGGCGATGGGAGTCTGCGCCGGAGGAGGGAGCTTGACGTTTCGAGAGGACATATGTTCACCCACGGCTAATCAGCCTTCTTCAGAAACCTGATCTGAAGATGCGCGACCCACTCGCCGATACGCAGCCCCCGCTCTTGGGCGGCGAACCAAATCCCCAGACCGGCTATGGCCGCGAAGAGCAGCATCTGCCCCCACAGCGGCAGGTAGGCCGGCACGATGCCGAGTTCCGCGATGACGATGCCCGTGGAGAACATCCCGTAGAACACGAAGAATACGCCCATGATCAAAACCAGGGCATACTGGCGCTTCAAACCTTCGAAGGCCTGGGCCAAGGGAATGGCCAACAGCCCCAGAATCAGGCAGGCCATGGGCACGACCCAGCGCTTGTGGATTTCCACGGCCACCCGGTTGGCGAACTCTTCCCCACGGACCTCCACAAGATCGGGCATGGCGGACCACTTCCGAAGTTCGCTCCAGGACATCTCCTTGGGCCGAGCTTCACGCTGGGAAATGCCCATCAGCAACTGGTCCAGATCCAGGCGCACCAGATACGAGTCGAAACGCAGCTCAGTGATGGCATTGCGCTGCATGCGGTAGATCCGGCCGTGCTCCAGGGCGAATAAGATGCGGCCAGCCCTGGGCTCGGTGACCACGTAGCCCACGGGAGCGACGATCACCGCCGTGATCTCCGGCCGGGTCTGGTCCTCTACAAAGACCTGACGCAGTCGTTGATCCGCGTCCACGTTCTTGGCGTAGATGGTCAATCCGGGGAAATCCTTGTGAAAAATCCCCGGTTGCAGCACCATTTGGGTTTTGGAATGGGCCAACTCCAGGGCTGTGCGCC
>SKYX01000231.1 GCA_007127655.1 Desulfonatronum sp. | reverse complement strand
GAGGGCAGAATCGTCGATCCGGCCCAGGCCTACCCGCTGGTTGAGCGGATTCTGCTTGAGAGCAAGCTTCGTGAGGCTTTTGACGCATGGCTCGCGGAAGCGTTGCGATCCGCCAGCATTCAGGTCAACCATCAACTACTGGCACGGGAATGACCTTTTTTGCAACTATTCAGCTCATCCGTCCGAGAGCGGACTGGATTCCCGTCTTCACGGGAATGACGTGTTTGACGATGCCGCCTCCGAATCAGTCATGCCCGCGAAGGCGGGTTCCAGGGTCGGAATGAGGCGTTTCCCAGGGTGTGCTGAACAGCTCCTTTTTTGAATTGAAGTCTTTGCTTGGAGAAACGGAATGCGATATTTTTGGCGGCTTGTGATACTGGGTGCTGTCTTCTTGTTGTCGGCAACCGCCGGGCCTGCTTCGGCCCGAGACGTGGTGGACCGGATCGTCGCCGTGGTCAACGGCGACGTGATAACCTTGTTTGAACTGAATCAGCGTTTTCGGCCTTTTGTAGAGCAGTTCCAGGGCCAAAACCTGGGCGAGGCGGAGAAGCGCATGCTTCTGGACACGAAGCGCCAACTCTTGGATCGAATGGTCGACGAGGTTCTGCTGCGCCAGGAGGCTCAACGCCTGGAGATCGCCGTGACAGACCTGGAAGTCCAGGCTCAGGTGCGGCAAGTGCGCGAGCGGGCGGGGTTGAGCGAGCGTCAGTTTCAGGAGCAGTTGACGCTTCAAGGCTTGACCCGTGAGCAGTACGAGCGCCGGTTGCGTGACGAAATGCTTCAACATCGGCTGCTGGGCTTCATGGTCCGCCGCAAGGTTGTGGTTACTTCGGATGAGGTGCGGGCCTTTTACGAGGCCAATAAGGAAGAATTCGCCCAGCAGCGTCGGGTTCGTCTCGGTCTGATTCTGTTCGACTCCCAAGCTTTGGCTGAGGAGGTTCTGGCCGGGATTCAGGCTGGAGAGCTGTCTTTTGGCGAGGCCGCTGGGCGATACTCCAGAGGTCCAGGAGCGGAACAAGGCGGAGACATGGGAATGTTCGCCTGGGGAGATTTGTCACCGAACTGGCGTGGGGCCGTGGAACCATTGCGCGTTGGAGACATTTCCGCGATTGTCCTGATTCAGGACCGTCCGGCCGTAATCAAGTTGCTGGAAGAGGAAGCCGGTGAACTGAAGACCCTGGCCGACGTGGAGGAGCAAATCCGCGAGACGCTGATGGAACCGCTCCTGGATGAACGATACGACGTCTACATGGAGAATCTGCGGAACAGGGCCTTGATCGATGTTCGGCTCTAACTTGTGAAAATAATGCCGTTATTTCCGAAGCGACCGCATTCAGCCCTGGTGGGGCACGGTGACGACCAGGCTCTGGAAGCGGCCATGCTGTTTTGGAGAATATTATGGATCTGAAGGAATTCGGTCGACTGCTGAAGGAAGAGCGTCTCCGCCAGGGCTTGGAAATCGCGGACGTGATGGAAAAGACCAAGATCAGCCGGATGAATCTGGTGGCTATCGAGGAGGGGAACGAACAGGCCTTGCCACACCCGGTTTATGCCAAGGGATTTGTCAAGAATTACGCTCGGTTCCTGGGGATGGACGCAGACAAGATGGGGAACACCCTGGCTCGGATCTATATTTCCAAAGACGAGTCGGATTACGATGATCTTGTTTTGGCCGATGCCGAGAAACTGCCTGCCGTGCGGGAGGGCTGGCCGCGGTTCATCGGAGTTGTCACCGGATTACTGTTGCTTCTGGCACTCATTGGGGTCGGGGGTTGGTTTTTCAAGGATGATGTACGTCAAATATTTTCCAGAGACGATCTTGAGGACGTTTCATCCGAGGCAACCGGACGCCCCGGAACAGAGCCGTTCCTGGGTGCAGCGCCTCACGGAGAGCCCTTTGAGCAAGAAGGCGATCTTGGAATTGAAGCTGAGCCTGGGTCTCTTGCGTTTCCTTCCTTGGCCGAGGAACCGATCAGCGAGACCCCGGAGGATGCCGGATTGCCGGAGTTGGAATCCCAGGTGAGAGAGGACGCGGCTCCGGATCGTCCAGTTGCGGAAACCGGACCTCGAACTCCGTCCGTTGCGGAGACGCCTCAAGAAACTCTTCCGGCAAGTCCCCCGGCAATAACCCCGGAATCCCAGGAAATGCCTGACCCTGATCCCGATCCCGCAACCGTTGCCGAACAAGAAGAAACCGAAGCCGCGCCTCCAGTGCAACCTTCCGAGGAGGCTCGGGTTGCTCAAGAACCTGTCCTCCCTCCGGCGGGAGTGGAGAAGACCCTGGAAATTCGCGCCACGGAAAACTGCTGGCTTTCCGCACAAGCCGACGGTAACCGCCCCCGGGAGGCGTTTCTCCGGCCTGGAGAGCGATTCGTGATTACGTTTGAAAATACCTTGGAGCTTCGCTTGGGCAATGCCGGGGGTGTGGCATTGTATATCGACGGGAATCCCTGGCCCTTCTCGGCTCGGTCCGGGGAGGTCAAGTCCCTGCGTTTTCCCTGACAACCTTTCCATATGGTTTTTGCATAAAGGCGAGTCGTGTACCGGGAGTGGACCGGCGAAGGCCTTATTCTGAAGGTCGGCAGGTTTCGCGAGATCGACTGCTGGGTACGTTTTTTTTCTCCGAGTTACGGCATGGTCACGGCCATGGCCTTCGGTGGTGCCAAGAGTCGACGGCGCTTTTGTGGCTGTCTGGACGCCTTGAACAGCGTGCTGTTCAAGGTGCGCTTTTTTCCGGCCAAGGGTCGCCATGTGCTGGAGGAAGCGACCCTGTTGCGCGGATTTTCGCGGTTGCGTCACGATGCGAGCCGGGCCGGACTGGCGGCGAATTGCCTGCAATTCGTCCAGGCTTTGCGCATCAGTTCCGAGGAGGCCCCGGCGATACATGGGTTGCTGTTGGAGACTTTGGACGTTCTGGATCAGGCCGAAGACGTACCTCCGGTGTTTGCGCAGCTTTTTCGGGCCAAGATCTGCTTCACCCAAGGCTACGCTCCGGAGTTGAACACATGTGCGGTTTGCGGGCGTGGGATGGGCGAGTCGCAAGTTGGAAGGATGGCTGGCCGCCCAGGAATGACCTTGGCCATGGAGACCGGCGGGATATATTGCTCCCACTGTCCTCCAGAGGGTGGACATCAACTCCGGATCGGGCCGGAAACCCGTTCCATTCTGGACAACCTGTCTTCCAGCGGACCCCGGCAGTGGGCGACCTTGCCCATATCCCCGAGCACGCGGGGGGAGTTGTTCCAGATGGTGGACGGGTACGTGCGGCGTCATCTCGGATTGCGGTGGCACAACGGTCGGTTCGTCGCGGAATGATGGCCCAGGCAAGAGGTTGGACCGTTAAAACAAGAGAGGTTGACCATGACCTTGTATACCAGCGTATTGAGGGAAAGTGCCGGACACTGGGTTGCTCTTTGCTTGGAGAATGGCCTTGTCGGGCAGGGAAAGACGAAAGAAGATGCCGTGCTGAAGATGAAAGAGGCCGTGGATTCTTTCCTTGAGGCGCAAAACGACGATCCAGGCATCCAGGACTCACCGCTTTCCATTCGAGAGTTGCATGAGTTTTTGACTGTAGAAGGATTTGAAGCCCAGCCGTTGGAAATGCGGGCCGTTTATGCCTAGACAGGTTCCTTCCTTGAAGCCCCGGAAACTTATCCGGCTTCTGGAGGGCCACGGATGTCAGTTTTACAGGCAGGGAAAAGGAGATCATACGTTGTATGTCCGCCATTGTCCGGATCGCAAAAGAGTTGTTCCCATTGATATGGGACAAAGTGAGTTCTCTCCTGCTTATGTGATCAGGATACTGCGCCAATTCGGTTATTCTGAAGCTGAAATCGACGATATGCTCTGCTAGTCCAGTTTCTCCAACTATTTTTAACCAGGAACCACAATGTATTTCCAAGACATCATTTTCGCCCTGCAAACCTATTGGGGACAACGGGGGTGCGTGGTCCAGCAGCCCTATGACAGCGAAGTGGGCGCCGGGACGTTCAACCCGGCCACTTTTTTGCGGGTCATCGGGCCGGAACCATGGAATGTCGCCTACGTGGAGCCCTCGCGTCGCCCCACG
>SKYX01000365.1 GCA_007127655.1 Desulfonatronum sp. | reverse complement strand
TGATGCGGGGAGGGAATCGCTGGAAAAGGTCCAGACGGTCAGGATCTTGGCCAGTTCCAGGGCCTTAAGGGTTTGCTCCGGGCCTTCGGAAGCCTCGATGTCCTCCAGCAGATCCGTGATCTGGGGGAGAAGGGTGGCAAACGGCGTCATGCTCTGCTCCATCAGGGCGAGGTCACCAGCCCGGGCAGGTCGGCCAGGATGTTGCCGAGGCTGGTCACCTTTTCGGCAACGGGCTTCCTGTCCCGGGTGGACCAGTGCTGCACGTGGATGTTGTAGACCAGGTTCTGGTCCATGGAAAAACCGACCTTGACCATGCCATTCTGGTCCGACCAGAAGGAATCCGGAACAAGGTGGCGCATGGTCGCGGCTTTCACCTCAAAGGTGAAGGGCTTGGTCGAGCCGGGGATCCTGGGGTCGCAAAACAGGCGCAGGGGGTGTTCGCTGTTGAGGATGTAAAAGGTCTCCTCATGGTACGTGGGCGTGAAATAGTCCGTGATGTCCTGGCCCTTGCGCAGGATGGGGTAGGTGTTTTCCACTGTCCGGCCGTTTTGGTAGGAGGTGGCCACCACGCCCAGGTCCACCTGGTTGATCTTGCGGATCAGGACATTGTGGTTGGCGATCAGGGCCGCGCCCTTGGAGATGGCCAGGGCGACGTCCTCCAGGACCAGAATGGATTCGAAGCGCTTGTCGCTGTCCGTGACGCTGGCGAACTGGTCCATGATCAGCCGGCGGACCAGGTAGTACTGGGAAAATCCCCCGACCAGGACCACGCGGAAACGCCGCGGGTCATTGAACAGATCCGGGGAAATGTCCGTCGCCTGCCGGCGCAGTTCCTCCAGCGCCTCTAGGATGCCGTCGCGGACGACCTTGTCGAAACAATCGACCAGCAGCCGCGGGGTGATGCTCTTGTCACGCAGTTGGAACAGCTCGTCATCGGCCACGGCCTTGGGTTGTTCGAAATATGTGGGCATTTCCTCGTCAATGACGATCAGGCCCCGTTCAATCTTGAGCCGTTCGAACTCCATGACCGCGTCAAAAAAAACTTTCTGATCCTGGTTCCGCAAGCCGGGCATCAGGGTGTCCACCACTGCCTCGTCATAGGCCACCCCGGCCCGGCCCAGCATGCCGTTGATCTGTCCGTTGCCGGCCCGGGCCACCACCGTGACCACGGGCAGGGCGTGCGGAAGGGGTTCCACTTCGGCCAGGCAGAAATCCATGGTGCCGCCGCCGCAGTCGCAGATCAGCAGGTAGCCGTTGAAGGATTTCTTGTTTTGCAGGGCATACTGATGCAGATAGTAGGTGGCCGCGGCCAGGGGTTCGCTTTCCAGCTTGATTTCTTCAATTCCCGTGGATTTGATACTCTTGATCAGTTTTTCGCGGCGAACATGCAGGTTTTGGCGAATCCAGATTTCCGGCACAGTGGCCACCACGCGTCGGGGTTCGATCTGGTGTTCTTTTCTGATCTGGGCGTGAAGGCCCTCCATGAACTGTCCGGCGATGTGATCGGGCAGGCAGGATTCGGAATATCCCCAGCGGGAGACCACGGAGGGATCGGTCTCGCCCAGGAGCATCTTGAAATTGGCGTACACCGCGGCCTTGTCCCGGGGAAGTCCGAGCAGGGCGCGGGCAGCGACGCCGATCCTGGTGGCGGGTCTGGGCTTGAACTGGTGGGCCACCAGGCTGGGAACATATTTTCTCCCCTCTTGCGCCCCGCCGAAAACAAGGGTCTCCAGCTTGCCGTCCGCGTCAACGCGGCTGACGGCGGAATTGGTGGTGCCGAAATCGATTCCAATGTTCATGTTGGCCTCTGTTACGTGTACGCCGCAAAAACGACCTATCCGGTGGCGCTTTCCTACCCACCTCCGCCAGGCAGGTCAACAACATCATGGATTGTTTACGGTTCTTCTCTGTGACGCATCATCGTTCGCCTGTATTGTCCCTCCTGTCGTGCTGACAAGTGTTTATGGTGGCGAATGGGAATGCGGGGTGTCCGGGCAAAGCCACGGAGGAAGGTGCACTGGTTTTTTGATGATCCCGGCAGTGGTCAGTTTCCGGACCAGGGGGATGTCGGCAAGGCCGACTTTGCCAGTGTAGAGCAGATTGAGCAGCCCGGCATTGGCTGCCTGGCTGACGGCAAGATAACCGCTCAGATAGCACTGGTCCTTGGTAAAGCCTCCTGGCTGGGCGGTGTTCGTCAGTCCGCGCTTGACGCGCTGAGCAATGGCGTATGCCTGTTCCGGAGGAAGATATTCGCGAAGGGCCGTGAAAACGTCGGTGAACGATCCCTGCAAGGCAAGGTCCGCGGCCAGGACTCTGGCGGCATAGATGCGGAGCTGGTCATGGTCCAGCAAGCCCATCCGCTGTTCGGCATAGGCCGCCAGCCCCTCCTCGGTCTCAAGGTACCCGGGAAACCCGTGCCTGAAAATCCTGAAGGGCTGTTGGGCTCCGTTTTCGCGGCGAAAGACGTGGACCTCGATCTCATGGGCCAGCAATCGCCGGACCTCCTGGGGGCTGAACCGCTCCCCATGCTTGATGCGAATGCGTTTATGCAGGGATGAGACCGTCACCCGGGCGCTGATTGCCGCGGAGATTTCCAGACGCCAGGCCAGCCCAAGCCCTGTTAGCCGCTTTTCCAAGGCGCTTGCCAGTCCCTGGGCCGTCACGATCCGTTCAGAATGCGCCGGGCCGCGGTCTTCCCGCAGGATGGCCAGGGACTGGGCAACAACGCTGTCTGCCGGTTTACCGTACAGGCCGGACAGAGGCTCAGCGATGTCTCTCCCAGCCTCCCTGTCGCCAATGAGCTGAACGAGACGCCGGGTTTCCTCGAGTATCCCCAGGTAGGCCGCTGTAACGGGCTTCAGGTCCGGGCAGCTTTCCAGCTCCCGGGCAAAGGCCGCGCATTGTTCCAGGATTGCTTCATGCTGGAATACCGGGCTGGGATAGGCAAAAACGGGATCCGGTGGATGCCCCAGGCCGGATGTCGTGTACATGCGACGGAATTGATCGCCATTGGTCGGGTCCAGCAGATCTGTCAGCGAAAGGGACTCCAGCCAGGACCAGAACCGTTTTTCCAGATCGGTACCGGATGCGGCAACGGAAGGGGTCAGCATGAATGGTCCCGCAGGTGGGTCAGAACGTGTTGCAGAAAGGCCAGGGCGTCCTCAAGCATGGCCAGTTGAAACGCGGCCAGTTGATATTCGTCGGCTTGGAGCAGGTCTTTGCGTCCGACATATTTTTGAAAACAGCCCTCGGCATGATCAACCTGTTTCCTCTTCAAAAGGCTGTGGTCATGAAAAAACCAGTTCCGGACCTGTTTCAGGTCAAAGATGAAAGCGTTCGAAGGCACGGCATTGTCCGGAAATCGCAACTTCGAGGCCCCAGCCGTCTCGTACAGGGCGGCGTACATGATCCTGACCAGATCCTTGACCCCATCCAGGGTGGCAAAGGCAATGTTGGTGCCCAGCAGGGACATCAGCAAGGTGTCCGGATTGATGAAAATTTTTTTGTCCGGCGGGCTCAAGGCGTTGCATTCCGAGCGGAGTCGGAAAAGATCCAGCAGGCATTTTCTCAAGTGTTCGGGACCAAGGGAAAATGAAAGAGCCTTGGATGCCCAGGTATCCAACTGTTCCGACCACTCCTGCGTGGATGCGGTACTGTAGTCCTCGTCCTGTTGTTCCTCGAAGGTGAGTGTTTCGCCGGAGTCCGGGTCGCGGAGCCAGGGAGCTCCGTTCTCGATGGCCGTTACCGTTGCCTTGACCAATCGTTCCATGCGTTGGATGCGCTTGCCCGAGCGCAAACGCAGGCGTTCGGAGAGCGTGTCCAGCATGGCCAGGAATGTATCCCTGGAGGCTTCGAAGGCCCGCTGCGGAGTCAGCCAACGCCAGTCGCAATGAATCCCAAAGGCATCCTCCAAGCGCTGGACGTATTTGCGGTAGATATCCCGGTATGCATCCGAGGGGTCGTAGACATACCAGCCAATGTGATCCCGGCCGTCGATGCGCTTCTCCACGCTGTACTCGTTGACCACTTCCTGGCAAGGGCTGCGCGCCCAGGTCCGCTGCATGGTTTCCGG
>SKYX01000147.1 GCA_007127655.1 Desulfonatronum sp. | reverse complement strand
CCCGAGGCCTCGTAGCCGGCCGTGGAGATCTGCTCGGACAATTCCGTGGCCGGGATGATCCGTTCGGCCTGGGACACGCAATAGTTGGGCAGAAAAACCACCTGCAGCCGACCGGCCACGTCCGGGTCGGGGTTGACCACGTCGGCCACGCCGTTGATCAGCCGGATGATCAGCTTGGCCATGAAATAGGACGGGGCGGCCTTGCCGCCGAAAAACACGGTTCGGGGGACAATATCCTTTGTGGGGTCGGCCTTGATCCGGTTGTAGAGGGTGATCACGTGCAGCACGTTGAGCAGCTGGCGCTTGTATTCGTGGATGCGCTTGACCTGAACGTCGAACATGGCGTCCAGGTTGCATTCAAGGCCCAGCTTGCGGGTTACGTAGGTCGCCAGGCGTTCCTTGTTGGCCCGCTTGACCTCCCGCCACGCCGTCCGGAAAGCCTGGTCCTCGGCATGGGGAACCAGGTCGCGGAGCCGGTCCAAATTGTACAGCCAGTTGCCGGAAACCTTTTCCGAGATCAATTCGGCAAGACCGGGGTTGCACTGGTTCAGCCAGCGCCTCGGGGTCACGCCGTTGGTCACGTTGCGGAACCGGCCCGGAAACACGGCGTGGAACTCCGGAAATACCGAACTCTTGATGATCTCCGTGTGCATGGCCGCCACGCCGTTGACCGAAAAGCTGCCCACAATGGCCAGATTGGCCATCCGCACGGCCTTTTCCGGTTGCTCCTGGATGATGGACAGCCGGGACTTGCGGCCGTCGGGGTCGGGGTGGCCGTCGTCCAGGCCGTCCAGCCACTCCATGAAGCGGTGGTTGATCTCGTAGATGATTTCCATGTGCCGGGGCAGGACCCGCTGGATCAGGGAACAGGGCCAGCTTTCCAGGGCCTCTGGCAGGATGGTGTGGTTGGTGTAGGCGAAAACACGGGTACACAGATCCCAGGCCGTGTCCCAGTCCAACAGTTCCTCGTCCACCAGGACGCGCATCAGTTCGGGAATGGCGATGGTCGGGTGGGTGTCGTTGAGCTGGATGACCGCCATTTCCGGTAGCTGATCAAACGTCTCGAACTTCTTTTTGTAGCGTCGCAAAATGTCGTCCAGGGATGCGGCAACGAAAAAATACTGCTGGCAGAGCCGGAGCACCCGGCCCTGGAGCTTGTCGTCGCTGGGATAGAGCACCTTGGAGATGGTCTCGTCCCGGATCTTGGCCTCCAGCGCGCCGATGTAGTCCCCGGTGTTGAAGAACTCCAGGTTGAATTCCGTGTCCGACTTGGCGGCCCAGAGCCGCATGTTGATGGCCCGACCGTTGCGGTACCCCGGAACGAGCAGGTCGCAGGCCATGGCCAGAACCTTTTCCGTGTCCACCCAGTCGTGACGCAACCGGCCCTGGTCATCCACCCAGGTCCGGACCCGGCCGAAGAAGCTGACCGGAGTCATGAACCGGGCTCGGTCGAACTCCCAGGGGGTGCCATGTTTGGTCCAGTTGTCCGGCTGCTCCACCTGGGCCCCGTTCTCAATGGTCTGGTGAAACATGCCGTAATCGTAGCGGATGCCGTAACCATAGCCGGAGATGCACTGGGTGGCCATGGAATCCAGGTAGCAGGAGGCCAGCCGGCCCAGACCACCGTTGCCCAGTCCGGCGTCCCACTCCACCTCGGCCACGTCTTCCAGGTCCAGGCCGAAATCGGCCAGAGCCTCCTTGGCCAGATCATGGAGCCCCAGGCAGTGCAGACTGTTCAGCAGCGACTTGCCGTGCAGGTATTCCATGGACAGGTAATATACCCGCTTGGCCTGTTCGTTGTAGTACGAACGCTGGGTCTTGATCCATTGCACGATCATCCGGTCGCGGATGGCCAGGGCCAGGCCGTTGTAATACGTGAACGTATTGGGTTTGGCATAGTCGTTGCCCAGGCTGGTCACCACGTGCCGCACGATATCGCGCTTGAGCCCTTCCACGCTGTCGCCGCCATGCAACTCGCCGTCCCACTGGACGAGTTGACTTTTCTGGTCCGGAGAGGCTCCCGCTTCTGCTTTGCCTGGATGTTTCTCGGCCATAAACTTCTCCTTTTCCTTGTTGGTTGATTGCTCCACTCTTGCGATCACGACGCCCCGCGATTCATGCCTTTTCCACCTTACCGCCCAACCATTCAGCGACATCCCGCCAACCTGCTCGGAATCCTAGCGAAGAACAGTGCCTGTTGCAAACGATCATGATTGTAGCCGCGTCCGGAATCAGCTACAGGAAGAGCGGCCGGTGAGTCGCGAAGGACTCATCCCTGACCATGCGCGCCTGACAGGAGACCCAGCTGATGCTTCTTGTGACCACCCACGTCAACACCGACTTCGATGCCCTGGCTTCCATGGTTGCGGCCGCTTTTCTGCTTCCCGGCGCAACCCGCCTCGTCCCGTCCCACGTCCAGCCCGCGGTGCGCGAATTCCTGGCCGTGCATTGGGATCTGCTCCAGCTCAACCACCGGGATTCCGTGGACCTGGCCACCGTAAGCGAGTTGGTGGTCACGGACACATCCAGTTGGGAGCGCCTGGACACCATGCGGGAACTGGCAGCTCGCCACGATCTGCCGGTGACCGTCTGGGACCACCACATGGCTGGTGGAACCATCACCGCGTCGACGGAATACCGGGAGGAGGTCGGGGCATCGGTCACCCTGCTTCTGGAACACTTTCAGGCCCGGGATACGCCCTTTTCCCCGATCCATGCCACCCTGTTTCTGCTGGGCATCTACGACGACACCGGGTCTTTGTCCTTTCCCAGCACCACGGCCCGGGACGCCCGCATGGCCGCCTTTCTGCTGGAAAACGGGGCGGACCTGAACGTGGTTTCCGCGTACCTGGACAGCTCCCTGGACGACCGTCACCTGGATCTGTTCTCCCGGATGCTGGCCGAGCCGGAAATCATCCGCCTGGACGACCTGCGCCTGGGAGTCTGTGTCCAGGACGCCCGCAAGGAGCTGAACATGCTGCCCACCGTGGTCTCCAAGTTCATGGAAATCCAAGGTCTTGACGCCGCGTTCGGGATCTTTCCCATGGGCTCCAGCAAGTCCGCGGTCATCGGACGCGGCAACAAGCTGTTCGACGTGGGTGCCGTGGTCCGCCGCCTGGGCGGCGGAGGCCACCCCGGGGCCGGTTCCGCCGTTGTCCAGGCCCCGTTGGAATCCACACGGGACCAGGTCCTGGAACAGATCCACCAGTCCCGAACCAGCCAGACCCAGGTTCGCGAACTGATGACCCCGGTCTCCACCCTGCTCACCCCCGCGCATACCCTCCGGGAGGGCTCGGCTATCCTGGAGCGACCGAAGGCCCCAAAGGCCGAAGGCCAACCCGGTCGCCAAGCCTTGCCGGTGGTGGACGAGCAGGGCAGACTTCTCGGCGTCCTGCACAAGGGCCAACTCCGGAAAATCAAGCAGGACCGGCAATGGGACAAGTCCGTAACCTCCATGCTCCATCAGAATGTCGCCACCGTGCATCCGGACCAGGGCTTGCGCGAGGCCCTGCATCTCATGACCCATTCGGACCTGGGGTTCCTGCCTGTTGTTGAGGAAGGCCGTCTGGTCGGTGAGATCACCAGGGCGGCCGTCATTTTGAATATGTACGAGTTGTGATGCCTTCGCTCCAAGGCATCCGTGATCTGAATTGAAACTGACCCAAACGTGGAGATCTCATGCCCCACACGTCTCCCAGCGACTCCCCGGTCGCTTCCGCCCATGCCACAGCCGTCCATGACTTTGAAGCGCTCGTGGCCAACACGCCCATGGGCGTATTCACGGCCACCCCGAAAGGGCGGTTTCTCAGCGCCAATCCGGCCATGGTCCGCCTGCTGGGGTACGCGTCTGAAAATGAGCTGCTGACCACGGTCACGGATATCGCCGTCCAGGTCTTCGCCGATCCGGAGGACCGGCGGGCTTTGGTCCGCCTTCTGGACCAGAATGGTGAGCTTGTGGACCACGAATGCCGAATGATCCGCCGCGACGGTACGCCGCTCTGGACCTCGGCCACGGTGCGCGTGGTCCGGGATGCCGATGGCCGGGTGCTGCTCCATCAGGGCTTTCTTTCGGATATTTCGGAACGCAAACGCACCGAGGCGATCATGGCCGCCCGGGACCGGCTCCAGACCCTGGCCCACTCCGGAAACCTGACCGAACTGCTCCGGGCCACCCTGGTCGAAGCGGAACAGCTGACCGGAAGCCGGATCGGTTTTTTTCACTTTTTTGAGGATGACCAGTCCACCATCGTCCTGCAAACCTGGTCCGCCAGAACCATGGCAGAGAGCTGCACCGCCAGCCCTTCCGCCGGCACCCATTACCCGGTAAGCCAGGCCGGAGTCTGGGCCGACTGCGTCCACACCCGCGCCCCGGTCATCCACAACGACTATGCCGCGCTGCCCCATCGCCGGGGCCTGCCCGAGGGACATGCGCCCATTGTCCGGGAGATGGTGGTTCCCGTGCTGCGGGAGGACCGGATCGTGGCCATCCTCGGCGTGGGCAACAAGCTGACGGATTACGGGGCGGATAACCTGGACGCCCTGACCTCCCTGGCCGATCTGGCCTGGGACATCGCCGAGCGCAAACGAGCCGAGGAGACGCTGCTGGAAAGCGAGGAACGCTACCGGCGGATCACGGAATGCCTGACCGATTACCTGTACACCGTCCGCATCGAGAACGGCCGCGTGGCGCAAACCGTGCACAGCCCGGCCTGCGTTGCCGTAACCGGCTATACGGCCGAGGAGTTCGCCGCGGATCCATATCTTTGGATCAACATGGTTTTGCCCGGGGACCAGGATCTGGTCAGGGAGCAGGCCCGCAAGGTGCTTGTGGAAGGCCGGGCCGATCCGCTGGAACACCGGATCATCCGCAAGGGCGGGGAGTTGCGCTGGGTGAGCAACACCATCGTCACCCGGCTGGACTCCCGTGGGGAGTTGACGACGTACGACGGCCTGATCAAGGACATCACCGAGCGCAAAAACATGGACCAGGCCCTGCGCGAAAGCGAGGCCCAGGTCCGGAAAAAGCTCCACGCCCTGCTCTCCCCGGATGGTGACGTGGGCGAACTGCCCCTGGAAGACATCATCGACACCCGGGCCATCCAGCTGCTGATGGAGGATTTCCACCGCCTGACCAACATCGGCAGCGCCATCGTGGATCTGCACGGCAAGGTGCTGGTGGCCACCGGATGGCAGGATATCTGCGTCAAATTCCATCGGGCACATCCCTCTGCCCTGCGCAATTGCATCGAAAGCGACACCCTGCTCTCCAGCGCGGGCACCCCCGGGACCTTCAAGCTCTACAAATGCAGGAACAACCTCTGGGACATGGCCACCCCGATCATCATCGGCGGCCGCCACCTGGGCAACATGTTTCTGGGTCAGTTTCTGTTCACGGACGACATGCCGGATCAGGACCTGTTCCAGGAACAGGCCCGCAGGTACGGCTTCGCCCCCCAAGCCTACCTGGACGCGCTGGACCAGGTGCCACGATATGATCGGAACACGATCCACCAGGCCATGGCCTTTTACGCCCGCCTGGCGGACCTGTTGGCCACTCTCAGTTTCGGTCAGATCAAGCTGGTCCGGGCCATGGCCGAACAGGCCCAGGTCAAGGACGAACTGCGCCAGGTCAACACCCGGCTGGAACAAACCCTGGCGGACAAGGACAAGTTCTTCGCCATCATCGCCCATGACCTGCGCTCGCCGTTCATCGGCTTCCTGTCCTTTATCCGGCTGATGGTCGGGCACATCGAGAACATGAGCCAGGAGGACATCCGCAAGCTGGCCGAAGACATGAAGGGCAACGCGGAAAACCTCTACAACCTGTTGAACAATCTCCTGGACTGGGCCCGGATGCAGCGCGGAATCACTCCCTTCGAGCCCCAGCCGCAAACCCTTTCAACGCTGATCCGGGGCACCCTGGAACTCATCGAGCCCAGCGCCCGCCAAAAAGCCATCGCCGTGCGCTGTTCAGTCCCGGAACACATCTCCATCCTGGCCGACCACCCCATGCTCAGCACCGTGGTCCGCAACCTGCTGTTCAACGCGGTCAAGTTCACCCAACGCGACGGTGAAATCAGCATCACCGCGGAACAGGACGAGGAGACGGTCCAGGTCTCCATCCGGGATACCGGCGTTGGCATGGACGAGGCCATCCTGTGCGGCCTGTTCGCCCTGGACCGCAGAACCTGCCTGCGCGGAACCGAAGGCGAACGCGGCTCCGGCCTGGGCCTGCTGTTGTGCAAGGAATTCATCGAAAAGCACGGCGGCCGGATCTGGGCTGACAGCAAGCCCGGACAGGGGACGGTCTTCACCTTCTCGATACCCAGGAAAAATTGCGATGGAGATGATGTTCCTGCCCAAAACGACGGGTAACTCTTCAGTTGACGAAGCGCATCCGGCGGCAGTGTCAACGCTCAAAACACAGTGGCGATTGTCTTGCCCGGTCTTTTGAGAGCTGAGTCGTTACAAAGACGGAATGTATGGCCAATCAACAGCCTGCTCAAAGACGGTGGAATCTGACAGTGAATCGAAGATCATTCCTTACCTTGATCCCGACGGCGCTGCTTTTCGGGTGTACGCATCGGGACGTGGAAAAGGGCATCAAATCAACCCAACGCGCCCTTTCCGGAGATGTGGCCGGAGCCGTGGGTGCGTACATTCCGACATCCGGCGTTCCGGAGGTTGACCAGCTGGTCCGGCGTCAGGTTTCAACCCTGATCAGTAAAATTCAGCGGTACTGGAAAGATCGGAAGGTTCCCACGGAAACAGAGTACGTCAAATATACCGACGACTATCAAAGCCGCGCCGTGGTGAACTTTGAAACCGGCCGCATCCGCGTGGAAACCAGACGACAAGACGACCCGCGGGGTGCGCTCCAGCAAGCCATCGTCGCGACCCTGCTCACCCCGGAGGATCCGACCTCTGTGGACCTGCTCAGCGACAAGGAGGTCAGGATCGGCGGGCAGCCCTTTCTCTACGGCCTGGTCGTGGACCATGAAAACCAGAATATCCGCTGGGCATGGCGAGCCGGGCGCTACGCGGACCACCTGCTCCGAACACGGTACGAAACAAGCGGGTCCGGACGCTCGCGGGTCCATTTCGTTTCCTTTGGCATGATCCGGGAGTATCAGGGCCGGCAGCAGTTCAAATTTCAGGAATTCGTGATCCGAAACGCCAAAAGATTCAACCAGCCTCCGGATCTGATCTACGCGATCATGGAAGCTGAAAGCAGCTTCAACCCCTACGCCGTAAGCCACGTTCCAGCCTACGGCCTGATGCAGATCGTCCCGACCACCGCGGGCCGGGACTGCCATCAGTTCCTCTATGGCCGTCCGGGTACCCCGACCAGGGAATATCTGTTTGTTCCCGAAAACAACATCCGCATGGGAACGGCCTACCTGCACATCCTCGACACCCGGTACCTCAAGATGGTGCAAAACCGGAGAAGCCGGGAATACTGCGTGATCGCGGGGTACAATACCGGAAGCGGCAACGTGCTGCGGGCCTTCCACCGCGACCGCCGCCAAGCCGTAGCCAGAATCAACGCGGCCTCACCGCAAGAGGTGTACGAGGGCCTTGTCCGGAATCTGCCATATCAGGAGACACGCAACTACCTGCCCAAGGTCGTCAAGCTCAGGTCAAAATACGCGGCCCTGCGTTAACCTGCAGGCCACGATGCATCCCCGCAGAGGGCGGAGGCTCTGGCCCGGTAGACTTCGGAAGCAAAGAAAGGCGCGGGAATTACAACTTGTTGGCCGGTTACCGGTCAATTGGTGACGTCTTGGCGGGCGTGATGCAAAAAGATGAAGAATCGAAGAGGAAGGAGAAGAAAAGGAGGAAGGCAAAGCTGGATTTTTTTTGGCGGAGAGGGAGGGATTCGAACCCTCGATAGAAGTTTTAGCCCCTATACTCGCTTAGCAGGCGAGCGCCTTCGTCCGCCTCGGCCACCTCTCCCCAAAGGGATGGTATCTATCCAAATCTCCTGTTCGGGTCAAGCAGGAGTGAATTCGTATGTTCGCCCCGAAAGGTCGAAAGATTCGCCCGCCTTTGACAGAACCACGCCCCCCGGATACATTTCACGACCGGTTTTTCCTGGACATCTTACCTTAACGGCAGGCCCTTCATGGAACAATTTCCTCGCGTACACAGACTGCCCCCTTATGTTTTCGCCGTGGTCAACGAACTCAAGGCCCGGATGCGTCATCAAGGGGAGGACATCATTGATCTCGGCATGGGCAATCCAGACCTGGCCACGCCCAAGCACATCGTGGACAAGCTCTGCGAGGCCGCGCACAAGGCCACGAACCATCGCTACTCCGCCTCCAAGGGCATTCCCAAGCTGCGCCTGGCCATCTGCGACTGGTATTGGCGGCGATACGGGGTGGAACTGAACCCGGACCAGGAGTCCGTGGTCACCCTGGGTGCCAAGGAAGGCCTGGCCCACCTAGCCATGGTCATGCTCAGTCCCGGCGACGTAGTCTTTGCCCAGGACCCGACCTATCCCATCCATCCCTACTCGGCGATCATCGCCGGGGCGGATGTCCGACGCATCCCCATCGGGCGGGACCGGGATTTTTTTGAGGACCTGATGGTGGCCACCCGCCAGACCTGGCCCCAGCCCAAGGTGCTGATCATCTCCTACCCGCACAACCCCACCACCCAATGCGTGGACCTAGCCTTTTTTGAAAAGATCGTGGACTTTGCCAAGGAACACAAGATGTACGTGATCCACGATCTGGCCTACGCCGACCTGACCTTCGACGGCTATCAGGCCCCCAGCTTTTTGCAGGCCAAAGGCGCCAAGGACGTGGGCGTGGAGTTCTTCTCCCTTTCCAAGAGTTATTCCATGGCCGGTTGGCGCGTTGGGTTCTGCGCGGGCAACCGGGACATGGTCCAGGCCCTGACCCGGATCAAGAGCTACCTGGACTACGGCATGTTCCAGCCCGTTCAGATCGCGGCGATCATCGCCCTGAACGGCCCTCAGGACTGCGTCCAGGAAATCGTGGGCACCTACAAAGATCGCCGGGATGCACTGATCGAAGGCCTGCACCGCATCGGCTGGGACGTTCCCTCGCCCAAGGGCACGATGTTCGTCTGGGCCCAGATTCCCGAAGAGTTCCGAAGCATGGGTTCGGTGGAGTTCTCCAAGCTGCTCCTGCGGGAAGGCAAAGTAGCTGTTTCACCGGGCCTCGGCTTCGGCAACTACGGCGACGACCACGTCCGCTTCGCCCTGGTGGAGAACCGCCACCGCATCAATCAGGCAATCCGAGGGTTGCGCAAAGTCATTTCGGGGGAATCATGTCCGGAGAGTTGATTCGCCTGGGACTGGCCGGACTGGGCACCGTGGGTACGGGACTGGCCAAGATCCTGGCTTCCAACGCGGACTGGATCGAGCGACGACTGGGCCGTCGCGTGACGATCAAGACCGCCCTGGTCCGCGACCCCTCCAAGGCCCGGGATGTTCCTGAGGATATGCCCATCCGGCTGACCGCCGACATCCAGGATTTACTCGGTGACCCGGAATTGGACATCATCGTGGAACTCATGGGCGGCAAGGACACTGCCTACGAACTGATCACCAAATCCTTGCGTTCGGGCCGCCACGTGGTCACGGCCAACAAGGCCCTGCTAGCCGAACGGGGCAACGAGCTTTTCGCCCTGGCCGCGGAAAAAGGCGTGGGCTTGGGCTTTGAGGCGAGCATTGCCGGGGGCATTCCCATCGTCCAGACCCTCAAGGAAGGGCTGGCCGGCAACCGGATCAAGGTGCTCACCGGCATTCTCAACGGCACGGCCAACTTCATCCTCTCGGAAATGACCTCCCGAGGCTTGGACTTCCAGACCGCCCTGCGCCAGGCCCAGGTCAAGGGCTATGCCGAGGCCGACCCCACCCTGGACATCGAGGGCCTGGACGCGGCCCACAAGCTGATCCTGCTGATCCGGCTGGCCCACGGTCAGGACTATCCCCTGTCCAGTCTGCCGGTCACGGGCATCACCCATGTGGACCCTCAGGACATCGCCTTTGCCGAGGAGTTCGGCTACCGGATCAAGCTCATCGCCCAGGTCCGGGAGTCCGACAGCCTACTGGACGCCGGGGTGTTCACGGCCCTGGTCCGGCGGGAAGCCATCCTGGGCAAGGTGGACGGCCCGTTCAACGCCATCCTTCTGGACGGTGACGCAGTGGGGCCGATCATGCTCTACGGCCAGGGTGCCGGAGACCTGCCCACGGGCAGCGCCGTGCTCGCAGACATCATGAGCCTGGTTCGCAACGGACGAGCCCCGGACAATACGGGCTTCCAGAACGCCACCCTGCCCCCGGCCCGCATTCTGCCCCCCGAACTGGTCCGTTCCCGGCATTATTTTCGCTTTTCCGTCCAGGACCGTCCCGGCGTCCTGGCCAGCATCGCCGGAATGCTCGGCCAGCGCAATATCAGCATCGCCCAGGTGGTCCAGAAGGGGTCACCGACAGGACGCAGCGTCCCGGTGGTCATCATCACCCACAAGGCCCAGGCCCAGGACGTCCAGGCAGCCGTCGGCGAAATCGATGGGCAAAGCTTTATCACCGCCCCCACGGTGCATCACAGGATACTCCCCTCCCCGGCATGAACGCTGTTTGCCGCGATCGACCGAGATGCTACGGAATCATCCCGGCCCGCTTCGCCTCCACCCGTTTTCCAGGCAAGCCACTGGCCGACATCCTGGGCAAGCCCATGATCTGGCACGTGTACCAGCGGGCCCGGGCCTGTCCGGATCTGTACGGCGTGACCCTGGCCACGGACGACCAACGGATTCTGGAAGCGGCCCGGAAACTGGACATCCCGGCGACCATGACCCGCGACGACCACCCCTGCGGCACTGACCGGGTCTTGGAAGCCGCTGAACGACTGGAAGTCGACGCGGACGACGTGGTGGTCAACATCCAGGGCGACGAACCGGCCTTGCACCCGAAGTTGCTTACCGATCTGCTCAGCCCCTTCGACGACCCAGCCGTCCAGGTGAGCACGCTGGCCAGACCTCTTTCCCCCGAAGAGGCCCAAAGTCCCGACGTGGTCAAGGTCGTCACCGACGCCCAAGGCCAAGCCCTTTACTTTTCCCGCGCCCTCATCCCTTATCCCAGGGAAGGCGCCAGCGACTTTCTGGGTCATATCGGACTGTACGCCTTCCGGATGCGCACCCTGCGCGCCTTCGTCGACCTTGGCCCTGGCAAGCTGGAACAGATTGAAAAACTGGAACAACTACGGCTTCTGGAAGCAGGCATTCCCATCCGCGTTTTGCGCACGGAGCATTGCACCCACGGCGTGGACCGACCCGAGGACATCCCCAGGGTTTGCGTACTCCTTCGGGAACAAGGACTGGCCTGACTTTCGGCCACGAACACCACGACAACCCACATGAGGCACAACATGCGCGCGATATTGGCCCTTGAAGATGGCACTTGGTTCGCCGGACGCTCCTTTACCGGCGAAGGCGAAGCCGGCGGCGAGGTGATTTTCAACACCGGCATGACTGGATATCAGGAGGTTCTCACCGACCCCTCGTACATTGGCCAGATGGTCTGCATGACCTACCCTCTGATGGGCAACTACGGAGTCAACCCCGAGGACGTGGAGTCAGACCGGGTCCAGGTGGAGGCGATGATCGTCAAGGAGTGTTGCAAGCAACCGTCCAACTGGCGGGCCACCCAGTCCCTGCCGGACTATCTGCGCGACGCCGGGGTGGTCGGCCTGGAAGGCATCGACACCCGGGCCCTAACCCGGCATCTGCGCATTCATGGAGCTCAGCGCGGCATCATCTCCACCCGGGACGTCCCGCTCCAGGAGCTGGTGGAACAGGCCCGGGCCCTGCCCTCCATGGAGGGCGCGAACCTGGTCCAGCGGGTCAAGATTCCCGGCCCTTACGTCTGGGACGGCCAAGGGCCGAAACCCGTGAACATCGATCAGGGCTTTTCCTGGCCCGATCGTGAAGATGGCCGGGGATACCGGGTGGTGGTCTTCGATTTCGGCATCAAGTGGAGCATCCTTCGGATTCTCCAGGAAAAGGGATTGGACCTGTTGATGGTCCCGTCCACCTTTACGGCGGAGCAGGTTATGGCCCTCAACCCTGACGCAGTGTTTCTGGGCAACGGACCGGGCGACCCGGCGGCGGTGACCGATGCGGTTCGGACCGTGACGACGCTCACGGACAAGCTGCCCATGGCCGGAATCTGCCTGGGCCAGCAGATCATGGGCTTGGCCCTGGGTGGGACCACCTTCAAGCTGAAGTTCGGCCACCACGGCCTGAACCATCCGGTCAAGGAACTGGCCACGGGCCGGGTGGAAATTTCCTCCCAGAACCATGGTTTTTGCGTGGACTTCGGCCAAGCCGATTTTTACGAACCCACCCATGTCAACCTCAACGACAACACTCTGGAAGGCTTCCGCCACAAAACCAAGCCGCTGATGGCCGTCCAGCACCATCCCGAAGCCGGCCCCGGCCCCCACGACTGTCGCTCATTCTTCGACCGCTTCATCTCCATGTTGGACGACGTGGTCGGCAAAAGATAGGAGAGCTCCCATGTCCACGGAATTGATCAAGGCCCGCTCCGCCCTGGCGGGTATCAACACTCTGCTCAAGCAGCAAAAAGTCCTGCCCGCCGTCCTGGCGTTGCACGACGCCCTGGGCCTGATCATCCGCACGCCGTTGATGAAAAGCGAACGCTCGGATTTTGAGCGCTCCCTGGAGAAAGCCGTCTATCAACTCAACGGTGACGTCAACCTACGCAAAATCTACCCGATCCTGCTCCAATATACCCCTGGAGGAGAAGCCGCGCTTCAGGCCACACTCCGGGAACTGCTGGGCGAACTGCAGGAGAACGCGGTCCAGGACGCCAAAAAACTACTGGCTGAACAGGAACGTCGCAAGCAGGATGGACTGGCCAAGGGCCAGCAGTTGATCCTGGAAGGCCATTACGATCCCGCGGGCCAGTTCTTCGACAAGATGCTCAAGTATTTCCACGACGATCAGGAGCTGCGGGTGGACATCGGCGAACTGTTCCTCGAGGCCGGCCAGTTCGACCAGGCCTTCACCTATCTGCTCGAATCCTTGCGGAACAACCCGGAATCCGTCCACCTGCTGAACCGCATCGGCATGGGCCTGCGCAAGCTGGGCAAGTTCGAGGAAGCAGAACAATGCTTCCTGCAGGCCCTGAAGCTGTCCACTGACGACGAACGGCTTTATTTCAACCTCGGGCGCGTCTACGTCGACCGTGCCCAATGGGATAAGGCCGAGCAAGCCGCTTCCAAGGCCATGGCCCTCAACCCCGACCTGGAAGAGGCCAAAAAAATGCGAGATTTCGCCCAACGCAAACGAAAGAGCTGATCATTATCCCCATGCGTTGACAACTGTCCTCAAAACTCTCTATCAGTTTAAGATTTGTCACGGCCCGACTCCGTACACCCATTTCGCAAAGGACGATGTCCCATGTCCACTTCCATCGATACCGCCGTCTTCGTCCCCAGCCCCTCCCGTGCTTCGGCCTGTCTCGACTGGCTGCAGATGCTCACCGGCGCCGGCCTGATCCTGTTCATGTGGGCGCACATGATTCTGGTGGCCAGCGTGATCATCGGTCCGGGAGTAATGAACGCCATCGCCCACTTTTTCGAAGCTACCTACATGGCCCAGGTGGGCGGCCCACTGATCGGCTTGGTTTTTCTCCTGCACTTCGTGCTGGCGGCGCGCAAAATTCCTTTCCGAGCCGAACAGCAGTCAAAAATCTGGAAACACTCCCGGATGCTGGGCCACAAGGACACCTGGCTCTGGCTCGTCCAGGTGGTCACGGCCATGATTATTCTGGTCATGTGCGCTATTCACATGTGGGTGGTGCTCACGGACCTGCCCATCACCGCGGAGAAAAGCGCGGCCCGGATTCAAGACGGTTTCTGGATGGGCTTCTACCTCGTTCTGCTGCCCCTGGTGGAGCTGCACGTGGGCGTGGGCCTGTACCGGATAGCCGTGAAGTGGGGCTTCGTGGGCCGGGCTGACCGACCGAGAATGCAGCGCATCGAGTACATCGTCACCGCCGGATTCATCTTCATCGGCCTGATGGCCCTGCTCCGGTTTTACTTTCTCGCGATATAGCGGGTTCAAAGTTCACGGTTCACGGTTCACAGTTCACGGTTGGTCCGTGGCCAGTCGGCATAAGCATACGGTGATACGAGGCCAGATATTCGCCGAACATGGCGGCCACCGTCCAAGAGCGAATTTTATTTCAAGCATAAGATAAGGATAGACCACATGCAGACCTTTCAAACCGACCTTCTGTGCATCGGCGCCGGGCTGGCCGGAGAGCGCGTGGCCATCGAGGCCGCGGCCGCCGGGTTCGACGTCACCTG
>SKYX01000085.1 GCA_007127655.1 Desulfonatronum sp. | reverse complement strand
TTGAGCAGGAAGGTCCGTTTCTGCTGGGGAATGACCATCAAGACAAAGATACCCAGTGTGGCCAGGGCCACCAGCCAGGACAGCAGGGCCGTGCGCAGGGCAATGCCCAGGCCGCGACGGGGGATGTGTTCGGGTGGTAGGGACATGGTTGGCCTCTCCTCATCGGGAGCTTATTCTTCCAGCTTCTTGAGCACTTCGCTCCCCACCACCAGATTCATCCGGGACTGCAGGGCGATGTGGTCGTAGCGCGCTCGGTAGTGCTGGGCGGACATCAGGGCTTCCATCAACTGGGACTGGATAACGTCCTCCGTCTCCACCAGGGCATGCTGGTAGGCCCTGGTGTTCAAGTCGCGGTTCTCTACGGCGGCACCCATGGCGTCCAGCGTGGCTTGATGGGACTGTTCCGCCGCGCCCAGAGACAGGAAAATATCCCGGAGCTGGAGGCCGATGCCTTCCTGAAGCAGGAACTGCTCTTCCTTGACCTTGGCCACCCGGGCCCGGGCCTCGGCCACCCTGCTCTGGGTCAGGAACCCGCTGAAAATCGGAATCTCCACGCCCACGCCCACGGACCAACCCTCCTTGTTGCGATCCGTGGCCATGCCCGCGTCGTAGTCGTTCCACCACTTGAACAGTTCCCCGGTCACGGCCAGCCTGGGCAGGTGTCCGCTTTTCGCCGTGCGCAGGGAGCCTTCCGCTGCCCTGATCCCGGCCTCGATCTTGGCCCAGTCCGGATTGAACCGGTAGGCCGTGCCCACCAGTCCGTCCAGTTGCTCCGCGAAGGGCGTAAAGGGCATTTCCCGGTCCACAGGCTGGACGCTGGCGTGCCAGGGCAGGCCCATGGTGTTGGCCAGGGCGGCCTGGGCCATCAATTCGTTCTTCTCCAGGGACGCAACCATGGAGCGCAGAGACTCGACCATCACCTTGTTGCCCAGCCAGTCGGTCTTTTTGACCGTACCGGAGCCCTCCTTGTACATGGTTTCCGTGAGGTTCAGGGTGGCCTCCATCCGGGCCAGGGTGTCCTTGCCCACCTGGTGCAACTGGGTGGCCAGGACCGCGCCGAAGTAGAGCCGCTTGACGCTGTCCATGATTTCCAGGTCCGTCCTCCGGGCCTCCTGCTGCATGATGTCCACCAGCCCCTCGGCCTGTTCCCGGAGTCCCTTGCGCATCCCGCCGTCGTACAGCAGCCAGGAGCCCTGGACCGATGCCCTGAAGGATTCCCTGTCCATCAGCTTGATGTCCTGCTCCGGGATGGTGATGGCGTTGGTGGGCACGGTCCCCACTCCCGGAATGGTGATCGGGATGGACCCGCCCATGGGCAGGGTGAAATTGTAGGCCGGAAAGATGTAGTTCGGGTCCTGGTCCAGGAGCTGGTAGCCGCCCTGGAGGCTGACCTGGGGCCAGTAGCCGGCCAGGGCCTGGCGATGCTGGGCCTCGGCTATTTCCACGGCGTAGCGGGAAGCTGGACGCCGGCGGTTGTTCTCCAGGGCGGTCTCGATGCATGTCTCCAGATCGGCCGTATGCACGACCATTTCCCCATCCGGCGAACCCGTTGCAGCCGCGGGAACCGGCGACGCGATCAGAACGAACAGACAGAACAGGATGGCCATTGCCGGAAACAAAAGGGGACGGACCTTCATTGTTTGCTCCTTTAATAAGGGGGGTGTTGTCATGATGATGAGTCAACCAAAAACAAGTTGCACAGTTTATGAAATACGATAACAGCTTCGATCATTTTTCTGACAATTATTACCGTAGGGGCAGGCCTTGCGCCTGCCCTGGTTCTCCATAATTGCACGGAATGCCGATATATTACCGCTGCCCCGCGTTGCCTCGCCCAGCCAGGGCGGCCGCGAGGGCCGCCCCTACGGGGGGCAAACGCGGCTCGGAATTAACAATCACCCTGTTCAGGTTCATTTTGCTCGCTCCCTTCGGTTGCCAAAAGTCCCTCTCCCCGTGGGAAAGGGTCAGGAGGAGGGAATGCATTGTTCCCGCAAAAAGGCCTCGGCCTGATCCGTGGACAAGGGGTGACTGAACAGGTAGCCCTGGACTTCCGGGCAGTGGCGAGTGCGCAAGAAGTCTGCCTGCCCGGTGGTTTCCACGCCTTCGGCGACCAATCGCAAATTCATGCTCGCGGCCATGGTGATCACTGCATTCAGGATGGACTCGTCGCGCTGGCCCATGCTGATACCCCGAACAAAGCAGCGGTCGATTTTCAGGCAGTCGATGGGCAGGTCCCGCAACCGGCCCAGGCTGGAGTAGCCCGTGCCGAAATCGTCGACAGCCACCTGTATCCCCCGACCTTTGAGCGCGCGCAGGGTCTGGGCCACGCCGTCCGGATCACTCATGAGCATGCTTTCCGTGACCTCCAGTTCCAGCAGGTGGGGCGGCAAGCCCGTCTCGGCCAGGATCGTGTCGATGGTCCGTAAAAAACCGGCGTGCATGAGTTGGGGCAGGGAAATGTTGACCCCGACCCGGGGCAAGGCCAAACCCTGCTGGGTCCAGTCCCAGGCCTGCGCGCAGGCTCGACGCAGAACCCATTCCCCAATGGCGAGGATCATGCCGTTCTCCTCGGCAATGGGGATCAATTCTAGCGGAGAAACCTGGCCCAGCTCCGGGTTGTCCCAGCGCAGCAACGCTTCCATCCCGACAAGTCGCCCCGTGGCTAGGTTGATCTGCGGTTGGTAGTGTAGCGTGAGCTCATTGTTGGCAATGGCCCGTCCCAGGTGATGTTCCAAGGTCATCCGCTTTTGGACCGCGACATTCATGGACTCCTGGTAGAACAAAAACGCGCTTGGCCCGTTCTGTTTGGCGTTGTACATGGCCAGGTCGGCATTTCTGAGTAACGTTGCCACATCATTGCCATCCTGGGGAAAAAGCGTAATCCCGATGCTCGTGGTCACGATGACCTGGTGGGCGCCGATGTCAATGGGCTTGGCCAGATGGTCGGCGAGCCGCATGGCCACGTTGGCCGCGGAGTCCGGTCCTTCCAAATCCGTCAGGATTACCGCGAATTCATCCCCACCCAGCCGGGCCGCCATGTCCGGCTGGTCCAGACGGGCAATCGTGACCGCACTTCGCAGGCAGTCCGACATTTTCCGTGATACGATCTTCAGCAGCTCATCACCCACGCCATGGCCCAGGCTGTCGTTGACGCGCTTGAAGTTGTCCAGATCAAGGAACAACACCGCCCCCGCCCGTCCATACCGCTTGCTCAACCTCAAGAGATGCTCGAGTCGGTCCAGGAACAGGGTGCGGTTGGGCAGGTCGGTCAGGGTGTCATAGTAGGCCAGCTTGTGCAGACGGCCTTGAATCTCCTGGTCCAGTGCCCATTTTCGTGTCAGGGCATGGGCCAGTTGGAGCACCTCCACGGTATCGAAGGGCTTCTTGAGAATGACCAGGTTGTCGCTGGTTCCCAGGGTCTTCTGGATGTCCTGCCAGGAATAGTCGGCATAGGCCGTGCACAGCACGGCCTGTATGTCCGGGCAGACGCGCCAGAGTTCCTTGATGGTCTGAATGCCGTCCATGCCCGGAGGCATCCGACCGTCCACAAAGGCCAAGGCGTAGGGTCGGCCGTCGGCCCTGGCCCGCACGGCCCTGTCCACGCCGTCCCGGCCCTGGAGAACGCTGTCCACCTGGAAAGTGTCCGCACCGGGTTCCGAGCCCTGCGCTCCAAAAAGTTCGGATTCCATGTCCAGCAAGGATCTGTCCGCCGGTTTCTTGCCGGCCAGGGTCTTGCGGAAGTCCTC
This sequence comes from Desulfonatronum sp., assembly GCA_007127655.1. GTDB lineage: Bacteria > Desulfobacterota > Desulfovibrionia > Desulfovibrionales > Desulfonatronaceae > Desulfonatronum. The sequence goes on along the minus strand of SKYX01000085.1, from coordinate 10,657 downwards.
ATGAATGGCCGGATTATCGTCGACAACCAAAATCCGGTGCAGTTGATCCGTTTCAGTCCTGACCACGTTCTTCCTCCTGACATGCGACCCTTCCGGGGGGGATGGCCTCGGGTCTGGTCTTATTTTTCTCGCCCCGCAAAAACGCCTCGGCCTGGTCCCGGGGCATGGGTAGGCTGAAATGGAAGCCCTGGCCCCCAGGGCAGTGCCTGTCGCGCAGAAACGATGACTGCAAGTGCGTCTCCACGTTTTCGGCGATCACCCGCAGCCCCAGCCCGGCGGCCATGGCGATCATCGCATCCAGCAGGGCCTGATCCGGTATGCCGCCGGCGAGGTCGCTGATGAACGAGCCATCCAGCTTGAGGCAGTCCACGGGCAGTTCCTTGAGCCGGCTCAGGCTGGAGTACCCGGTGCCGAAGTCGTCGATGGCCACCTGGGCGCCCAATGCCCGCAGTCCGCGCAGGGTGGTCAGCACGATCTCGGGTTTTACGGCCAGCAGGTCCTCGGTGATTTCGATTTCCAGGCATGACGGCGGGAGGCCGGTCTGGGCCAGAACGTCCCTGACCATGTCCAGAAAATGAACATGGACGAGCTGGTGCACGGAGACGTTCACCGCGACCCTGGGAATATCCAGCCCCTGGGCGATCCATGCCGCGGCCTGTGCACAGGCCGTGCGCAGGACCCACTCACCGATGGAAACAATCAGGCCGCATTCTTCCGCGATGGGTATGAATTCCTTCGGCGGGACCTTGCCCAGTTCCGGGTTGTCCCAGCGCAACAAGGCCTCCATTCCGGAGAGCCGTCCCGTGAGCAGATCGAACTGGGGCTGGTAATGCAGGGAAAGTTCTTTCCGGGCAATGGCGTGGCGTAACTGGTTTTCCAAAGTGAATCGTTGCTGGGCCAAGGCGGTCATGGAATCCTGGAAAAAACCGTAGGTGTTCGACCCTGCCCGCTTGGCCGCGTACATGGCCAGATCGGCTTTCTTGAGCAGGGTTTCCACGGTATCTCCATCCTGGGGGATCAGGGCAATGCCGATGCTGGCCGTTACGAGGACACGATGCTGTCCCAGGTCCATGGGCTGTGAAAGGTGTTCGACAATACGTCGGGCCACCGTGGCCGCGAATTCACCCCTCTGGATTTCAGGCAGGATGACCGTGAATTCATCTCCCCCCAGGCGGGCCGCAAGACCGGGAAGAGAGGGACGGGCAATGCTATCCGTGTCCCGCAGGCAGCGTCGCAAGCGTTCGGCCACGGTCTGGAGCAGTTCGTCGCCCACCCCATGCCCCAGGGTGTCGTTGATCCGTTTGAAATTATCCAAATCGATAAACAGCAGGGCGGCCTTGTGCCCATGACGCAGGGCCGTGCTCAGGGTTACAGCGAACCTGTCCATGAATTGGACCCGATTGGCCAGGCCGGTCAGGGTGTCGTTGAAGGCCAGATCACGTAACCGGCCCTGGACGTCCCGATTCAACGCCCATTTTCGGGTCAGGGCATGGCTCAGTTGGAGCACTTCCAGGTTGTCAAAGGGTTTCTTGAGGATCACCAGGCCGTCGGTGGGCCCGAGGCTTTGCTGGATGTCCCGCCAGGAATAGTCGGCGTAGGCCGTGCAAAAGACCACCTGCAGATCCGGACTGACCTCCCAGAGTCGCTTGATGGTCTCGATTCCATCCCAGCCCGGGGGCATGCGCCCGTCCACGAAAGCCAGGGCGTAGGGCCGGTTTTCAGCCTTGGCCCGGCGGAGCATTTCCAGACCTTCCCGGCCCTGAAAGGCCGCATCCACACGAAACCGGGTGGTTGATTCGGGGAGAACGTCCTGGCCAAAAAGGTCGGACTCCATTTTCAGTAGGTCGACCTTTTCCTGGGAGGATTGCTGAAGAATTTTGCGAAAATCATCATGAATCGCGGCGTTGTCGTCGATGACCAGGATGCGGTGCGAGTCAGTGGTTGCGTTGGGGGGCATAACGGGTCTCATTTGAGGTTGTCGGAAGATCGGCTTTGGGCATGCAGCCGGAGCATCGAGTCCAGATATTCGGGCTCGTAGGGAACCATCCGGTCCATCTTGAACAGGGTCAGAATCTGCTGCCCGGCCGGCTGAAGGTGCAGCTCGGCCATGGCTCGGACTATGTCCTGCCTGAAGCGCTCCGAGGCCCATCCCGTCCGTTTCAGGCAGGTAATGCCGCTGACCAGCGGTTCGGAGGAGGCCAGGATTTTCAACCTGCCCAGTTGCGGGTTCAGTTCAGCCAGCAACTCGAATTTCGTGGCATCGATCACCGCGGCGTCCCGTTTCCCGAAAAAAACCGGGAGGACCGTGAGCATCGGGTCGGTGTGCAATTCCAGTGGATTGAAGAATTCTTCCGGTGTTCCCAGGCCGGACTCCCGCAGGAGATGCTCCAGCCAGAACCGCCCGGGCTCGGCATTTGCCGCGAAAAACAGGTTCAGGGCCGCACCCCGGAGGCCCTCCAGGGCCATGCCTTCGTCGGCATGCCGCGTCACCAACAGGTAGGGGTGGGCGACTCGGCCCTGGTCCGAACTTACGAAAAACGGTTCCAGCCAGTCGAGGTCCCCCATTTTCATGTAGCTCCAGCTCTCCAGGATGACGACGTCCGGTTGATTGTCGGGGGGCATGGCCGCGAGCTCCCGGGCGCTCTCGAAGCTGCTCACCGTGACTGAGATGTCGTACCCCATGTTGCGCCCGATGATTCGGGCAAAGGTCTTGAAGGCTGCTTCCGCGTCCAGCCGATGGATTCCGAAAAAGGCGCTCTGGATGAAGCCCACGTTCAAGTGCGCGGACTCCAAATATTGGCTGGTCGCGGATGCCGGTGCCGGGGGTGACGAGAATGACAGCATGACCAGGAGGATCAAAACGGCCAAGCCCGGAAAATGATGACCAGAGAAGAGGCGAACGTCGGTCTTGCTCACTGGCCGTCCTCCAGAACGACGCGTCGGTGCAGGGCGATCAGTTCCAGGGCCGAATCCAGGGCAGTTTCCGGGTAGTCCCTCGCGCGTTCAAGGTTAAAAACCAGGAGCACCTGCCGTCCGGCCGGGGTTTCGTGGAGATTGCGAATACTCTCGAGTAGTTTTTCCAGGTAGGACGGCCGGTAGTCGCGACGAAAGAAAACAAGATTTGGAACCATCCGCTCTGAGGAGGCCAGGACCCGGAGTTGAGCACCGATCTGCGGATTGAGTTCAGCCATGGTTTCGAAGCCATGGCGAGTGACCAGGCAGGCATCCGCTTGGTGAAAAAAAACCGGCAGGAGAACCTGGGAGAGAATGGTCTGGGTCGTGACCTGCCCGGCCAGTCCGACAAGAGGCGCAAGGCCCTCCTGAACCAGCAGGGTATCCAACCAGAGCGGTGCCAGGGAGGTCCGAAAGGTCTGCTGGAGTAGAACATGGCGGCCCGCAAGGTCGGATAACGTTGCCAGGGAACTGTCACGGTGCGTCAGCAGAACATATTCCTCGGCGGTTTCACCACCAACATAGGTCAGCATGATGGGGGAGAAATCCACCTCGCCGTGCAACTGGTAGTAGTCGATGGTGGTCCCCCCCACCAAATCCAACTGGCCATCCAGCAGCTCCGCGAGCATGTCCTCAGCGTTCTGGAAAACCACGACTTCCGACTCTATGGGCAAATCCTTTCCGCGGGCAATGGTCTGGGCCCAAATGGTCAACGCGGCCCGGGCATCGTTTTCGTTGACCTCGTCGAACATGTTGTTGGTGAACCCGATGCGGAAGGGGTCACCCGCGGCCTGTGCCGGGGCGGTTGCCGGGAACGTCCAGATCGTCAGCAAGGTTGCCAGCAGGAAGGCCAGCAGGAATGTCTGACCGGCCAAGGGGTCTTGTCGACAAACGGGTTGATGGGCTTCAAAGCTCATTCGTTATGCCTTCGATTATTCATTCGATTTGCCGGGAACGTTCCGGCTCCTGGTAGCCCCGTCTCCCCGCATTCTCGTAATGGCGCTGCCAATGCTGTCCGCCATGATCCGTAGCAGCATGATCTGCTCATCCGGCCACTGATACGGGCGAAAAAGGATGTCGAAGCCGATAATCCCAATGAGGTTCCCATGCATGCTGCTGGCCGGCAGGCAGAGCATGGAGCGGACATGCTGGCCCAGGAGATGCTGTTTTTCTCGGTCCGCATGGGGAGGCAATGCCTCCACATCCGGGATATGAAGGACGGCTCCGAGGTTTTCTCGAAAGTACGGCATATTCCAGATGGGAATGTTCTGATTGCGCTCCTTCTGCGGCTCCACGCCCTGGGCGCACCATTCGTTGGTGTTGCTCGCAAAATGATAATCCGGCGAGAACAGGAAAAGATAGCTGCGGTCAACGGTAAACAGTTCTCCAAGGCCCTGGAGGAAACGGTCCATGGTGATGTTGAACTCGGCTTCCGTCCCCGCGCGGGCAATGGCAGTGGACGACTCCGCGGCAAACGTCATCAATGCCGCCTGAAACCGCAGTCGTTCCTCGGCCAGCTTTCGCTGGGTGATGTCTTCCATGACCAGAATGGCGCACCGCTCCCCCTTGAGTGTGACCGGGGACACGCTCAATGAGACCCAGAGACTGGGGGTTCCCTCTCGATCCTGAACAATCTCTCTCTCCTGGCCGTGGAAATGTTCGACGTCGCCTTTTTGGACGTCTTGCACCGCGGCATTGAACGCGCAATGTTGGCAAGAAGGAGAAAAACCGCACTTAAGGTAGTGGTCATGCCGATGGAGGCAGGCAAGATAGTCCGCGCAGCGTTTTTCCCCTGGAACGTCACAGCCCAGGGTCCGAAGCATTTCGCGGGCTGCCCGGTTGTCCAGGATGACCTGGCCCGCACTGTTCAGAACGAGCATGGCATTGGGCGAGGCGTCCATAATTGCCAGTGTATGCGCTGCAGCTTCTTGGAGTTCCCGGTGTTTTTCGTGGATGATGCTTTCCGCCTCCACTCTGGCGCTCACGTCCAGGCTGGCTCCATAAAGCCTGACGGGCCTGTCCGGGGCGCTTGCCTCGACAACCCCGAATGCCTGAACATGCCGAATCTCCCCGGTATTCCTGCGAATGATTCGGTGCTGCAAATCGTAGGGCGCGCCGGTGCTCCACGTATTCAGAAAAGCCAGATTGATGCGCTGCTTGTCATCCGGATGAGCGAGAGACATCAGCTGATCCATTGTCCGCGGCGGATCGTCGCAGCCATGGATGCGCAGCCACCCAGCGGAAAAGGACAGATTCTTCGTGTCCGAATCCCACTCCCAGCTGCCCACCTTGGCCAGCTTCTCCGCTTCGGCCATCATGGTCCTGTTTGCTTCCAGGATTCGTTCCGCGGCCTTGCGCTGGGTGATGTCCATGACCTGGGAAATAAAATGCAGGGGCCGGCCCTCCTGATCCCGGACCAGGAGAATGTTCACAACGGCCCAAAGGACATCCCCGGATCGATGGCAATACCGTAGTTCCGGGATCATGGCGCAGTCGTCGCCCGCCAGCATCCCGGCCATGTACTCCTGAGCAACCATCTGGTCGCCGGGATGGACCACGTCGAGAAATCGCATGGCCAACAACTCATCCGCGGAATATCCAAGCAGTTCACACAGCGCCTTGTTCACCCTTGAGACGGCCCCATCAGGTTCCACCAGGGCCATGCCGATGGGGGCATTCTCGATGATGCTGGATAATTCGGCCCTGCTCCCCCGCAGATTGTCTTCCGCGATGATCCGCTGGATGACTTCCCGCTCGAGATTTCCCACTGTTCGAGCCAACTCGGCGTTCTTGCTGATGAGGGTTTCTTCGATTCGGCTCGTATGCAGATGCAGCAGGTTATGAATCTGCAGCGATTCGGTGACATCCAGCACCGCCAGACAGATCGTCTCCCCTGACTCATTCGCGGGCGGTTTTTCCCGGATCAGCAGGACGGTGCGCTCGATGGACTTGCGATCCGCCATCCGGATCATGATCCTACCGGGAGATCCCTCATTCCGGATACCCAGGATGAACTGTTCCAGTTGCTCCTTGTCTTGCGGATGGACCCGGTGGAGGAAACGCTTCAGGGAGGATTGGACGGAAAAGCCCGAGTAGCCAAGGAACGCATAAAGCGACGGCGTCCAGCTCATCGAGTTGGAGAGCCCGTCAATCCTCCACAGCCCGACAAGAACAGGCTGGGGAAATCGGACTATATTCATGGAGTCCGGCGCAGGGCCCGCCGAGCCTGCCTCTGGATCGTGATCTTGCCCATCTGAAAACAGCAACAACTGCAAAAGACTCGTATCCAGAGCCTGACAGAGTTTCTCCAGTTTTGGAAAGGTGGGACTGGATTCCCCCAGTTCGATCCGGATCAGCTGCCGCTTGCTCAACCCGACCCTGGTAGCGAGTTCCTCCTGGGTCATGCACTTGACTTGACGCAAAATTTTTAGGCGGTTGCCGAATTTGTAAGCAAAATCAAAATGGTTTGGTGTGCGCATCAAGGTGAATCCCGTGATTCATGCAAGACTGAAGAGTAGTATTTAAGCCATATACTCGTTCCCTCACAAGAGTAAATGTCAATTGATGTCACTTTTCGGGTTTGCTCTCGACATGTCGGGATCAATCAGGGCGGTATTACTGGACAGCCCAATGGGAGGGATTTGACGGAGATCGCCGGCCTGGATATGCCCTGCAATGTCCTGCCCTTTTCGGTCACGATCCGTCTCCGGTAGAGTGGCAGCGACACGAACCAAGGAGCCATGATGGTAAAATTTTTCAACACCTCCGGACCGATCAAGCCTGAACACGTTAGAGTCCAACGGTGGGTGTTGGGAGATTTGGGATGCTTATCCCTGTGAAACAACGCGCAGCGTTCCTGCGCAGCGGGGTTTCACTGGGGCTGGGATGAAAAATGTCAATAGCGGGCAATTTCTGAGGGTCGAAGAAATGAAAAAGAGTCTGATACTTTTGAGCTTTTTAGTCGTATTGACCGGCTGTTCCCACCTGAGCGCCACGCATTTGCCACGGAATCAACTGGTTCCGGATCAAGCCGAGGTCATTGCCCTGGACTTCTGGGATTTTCACTATGTGGCTCGTACGGAGGGCGATGGGTATCTTGTCTCCGGAAAGGCCTTGCCGAATACCAGGGTCTGGCCCGGCTTGGCGGAGTGGTTCCAGGAGTTGGTTTTGTTTGGGTACGTCACTGATGCGCAAGGAATCGTTTTGGGGGGAGATCACAGGTTGTATCCGGTTCAGAGGATGGTCCCGGAAGGGGTGGATTTTGCCTTTAGGATTCCGCTTGAAGCCGTTCCTGCGGATACGGATGCGCAGGTGACGTTCGGATACCGGATGAGCTTGACGGGAAGCCAATTTCAGTCGGTCCCACGCAGGGGAGAGTCGTTTTCCAGCGATGTTGATGTCTTTTCAGCGCAACAGGGCCCGTTGCCCAGGTAGCCGGTTTGTTCAGAGTATGATTTCCTGTCAAGGAGAGAACAAGATGATTGAAATGCATTCCATTGGCGTGATCCGTAGCCCGTTCAAGGAGCTGAGGGGCATGCCGATTCAGCCCGCCGGAGCGGCGGGGGTATTGGGAACGGTGGAGATGTCCGAGGAATATCAAGCCGGGCTGAAGGATCTGGACGGATTTTCCCATCTCATTTTACTGTATCATTTTCATGGCAGCCAAGGATACAGCCTCGAGGTCGTCCCGTTCATGGACACCGTCCCCCGAGGCCTGTTCGCCACCCGCGCGCCTAAGCGGCCCAATCCCGTCGGCCTGTCCATCGTGGAACTGGACCGGATCGAAGACGGCCTGCTGCATATCCGCAACGTGGACATCCTGGACGGCACTCCACTGCTGGACATCAAGCCCTATGTCCCGAAATTCGACTCCCATCCCCAGGCCCGGGCCGGCTGGCTGGAGACGCCGGGTGAGACAGTGGCCGAGCAAAGGTCGGATGGTCGGTTCACGTCGTAGGAGGCGCAGGGCGGTTTGTATCGTTTCGGCAATTGGGATGGTTCATTTTGGGATGGTTCAGAACAGGTTGACACATGCCGGACGATGGACACTCTTTGGCCACCCCCCTGAGGATGCCGACCTGCCGTAGGGGCGGCAATGAATGTCGAATGCCAGGAAAGTGTCAACCAGTTATTCCGGAGAAATGAACCATCCCTTCATTTTGATGGGGAATAAGGTTGACACTTTTTGGTGCCGTGAAAATGCGCATGAGAGGTAGGGGCAGCCCTCGCGGCTGCCCTGGGTGGGCTAGGCAACGAGGAGGAACGCCAAACAACGATCAACCGTGCCGCCATGATGATCTGGGCAAAGGGGCAGGCGCAAGGCCTGCCCCTGCGAGGCACGATTATGCGATGATCATCTGGAACCAGATGCCAATGTGTCAACCAGTTCAGAATCATCCCCGGCAATTCCCCGAAAAATACGTGCCAGGTACACGGAAATCGGTCGCATCGTCACAGGATGCATTACGATAGCCTGGAAGAGTCGTACCCGTTCATGCCGCCCCTTCAGGGCTGAACTATTGGGGTGGCGTTTACCCAGGGCGTTGCCCTGGGCTATAGTATTTCGCCCCTTCAGGGATTGAAAGGAGTGAACAATGAAAGCCCTTGAACTCAGGAAATGGGACAGCTCCGAGTATTTGCAAACGGACGAAGACATGGTCCTCTACCTGGAAGCGTGCCTTGAGGAGGCGGGGGACGACGCGGCATTCATCGCCAAGGCGTTGGGGAACATTGCCCGGGCCAAGGGTATGTCGCAACTTGCGAAGGAAACGGGCATGGGCCGCGAGGGCTTGTATAAATCTCTCTCCGGCAAAAGTAATCCGAGTTTTGCCACAATCCTGAAAATCCTGTCAGCCCTGGGGTTGCGCCTGCACGTCCAATCCGCCCGCGCTTGAGGCAAGGCACCATGGTTATTCCGCCAAGGCCCACGGGCAGGTAACCCGCCAGGGGCAGGAGGGGCAGGTTGCGGGTTGGGTGGTGGGGGAGAACAGGGGGGCTTCCAGGATGTGGCGGCCGAGCCATTCCAGGATCACGGGCAGGCCGTGCGTCTGCCAGTCCAGGAATTGATGCTTCAGGCGTTCTGCCTCGTCTTTTTTGCCCGGTTTGGTCAGCGGGACAAAGCGGTTTTTGGCCTGCCATTCGCCGAGATGTACGTAGCCGCACAGGGCCGGCGCGTCGTGGAGATAGAGGTAGCCGGGCAGTTGCGGGTCCGGGAGGTGGGTGTTGACCAGGGTCAGTCCTTCGTGGGCCGCGGTTTCGTCGCCCGGAGACAGCTCGGCCAGGTCGTTCGCCAGTTCTTCCAGGCGATGGATGTCCAGGGGCTTGCGCCGGGACGCGCCGCCGGTCTTGTAGTCCAGAATCATGGGGATGTTCAGCAAAGGGTCCAGGTCGATCCTGTCCATCCTGCCGCGCAGGACGATCCTGGCCGCGGCTCCGGGCAGGGGACGTTGGGCGGACTGTTCCACGGCCAGCAGGTGGACCGGCTGATCGGACTGGCCCAGGTAGGCGCGCAGCAGTTCCTGGAGCAGCCGGGTCTGGAAGAACTTGGCCGCCGGGGCCAGCGGGGCCTCCCGCAAATGGCCAGGGGCCAGCTCGGACCAGATGGCGTCGAACCCGGACAGCAGATCCCTGGGAACCACGGTGGACTGCACGTGGGGCCGGAACAGTCGCTCCAGGATGTCGTGGGCCAGACGGCCCATGACCGGGGCGCCGGGATCGCTCCGCGGGTCGGGCCGGGGCGGAAAGGCGGCCACCTCTTCCTTGAAGAAGCGCAGCGGGCAGCGCAGGTAGGTTTGCAGCGCGGACAGGGACAGGCCCCGTTCCAAGCGCCGGGTCAGCCGGTCGGCCAGGGCCGTTTTTTCCGGCGGACGACCCGGCGACAGGCTCAGGTCCAGTTCCAGGGCCACTCGGGAAACGCTTCCATGCAGCAGCTTGCCAGCGGCCTTTTCCCGGTCCCAGAGTTCCCGCTCCCAATACCGGCTGGGCATGGTCCGGCCTTCCAGTGGATTGGGGGACGCGCCCTGGCGGCTGTAAAGGCGAACCTCTCCGGCCGAGGCCATTAAGCGCCGTAAATGGGAGTGGATGATCCGCTCCTCGGCATAGCCCGGCGGCAGTCCCAGGGCCGGTCGCAGGGCCTCGGGCAGGAGGGGGTTGGGGGCGGCGGTCCGGGGCAGAACCCCTTCCACGCATTCCAGCACGATCACCTTGTCGAAGCACAACAGCCGACTTTCCAGGAGTCCCATCACCTGCCAGGGCGTGAGCGGCTCCCCGCTGAACGGGATGCGTTCCAGCCCGAGGCAATTCCAGAACACGCTCCACAGGGCCGCCGGAGGAAGCGGACGGTCCCGGCTCAGGGTCTGCTCCAGGTCCGGGAGGACCTTGGAATACAGTGCGTGAACCGCGTGCATCTCCAGCACCGAGGGGGCCCGTTCCCGCACCTGGAGGGCCTCCAGGAGGCGCGGCAGGAATGCGCGCAGTTCCTCCAGGGTGGTCAGGTTCAGGGCCTCGTGAAAAAGGGCCGCGAGTCCGGCCATGCTGGATGCCGCGAAGCCCGCGGAATCGGTTTCCGGCTGCCCGCCTTCAAGCTTGCCCGCATATTCGTCCTCGTCCACGACCTCATGCACATCCTCGACGTCCACTGCAACGCACTCCCCAAGCAGTTCCGCCAGAGCCGCTGAATCCAGAAAGGCATGACCTCGTCCCTGGA
>SKYX01000066.1 GCA_007127655.1 Desulfonatronum sp. | reverse complement strand
GGGTGGATTATCTGTACACCCGCTACGTACGTCGTTTCGACGAACAGCTCGTGGACGCCCTGGTCATGGCCTCCAACGCCCTGCGCATCGGCATGTCTCTGCCCCAGGCCCTGGACATCGTGACCAAGGAAATGCCCCAGCCCGTAAGTCAGGAATTCGGCCTGGCCCTCAAAGAGCACCGCATGGGCAAGACCCTGGACGACGCCCTGAGCGCCATGGCGGACCGACTGCCCAGCCTGGACCTGGCCATTGTGGTCAACTCCGTGCTTATTCTTCGGGAAACCGGCGGCAATTTGTCCGAGACCTTCGACACCATCGTCTACACCATCACGGAGCGGGAAAAGGTCAAGGACAAGATCCGCACCCTGACGGCCCAAGGCAAGGCCCAGGGCGTGATTCTGATCAGCATGCCGTTCGTGATGGCCTACCTGATGAACCTGGTCAATCCGGAGTATATGGAACCCATGTTCACGACCCTCCTGGGATGGCTGCTGTTGCTGTTCATGTGTCTGATGCTGCTTGCCGGAGGTCTGTTGATCCGCAAGATCATCACCATTGACGTGTAGCGAAGAGAGTCCCGGAAGTTGTTACGAAATCATGAAAACGGTCAGGGATTTGGTGGATTCTGATGTTCCGTTTTTATACCGTCGTTCTTTTTGCTCTGCAAGAGTGGGCAAGAGGCATGTCTCAATGGTAGGACAGGCATCCTGCCTGTCCGTGCAGGCAAGATGCTTGCACTACCAAATTCACAAACGGTGTTTCAGTAACAGCCATATCCCTTACACCTGATTACAGGAGGAATTATGCATATGCTGAGCTTTCGAATTTTGTTCCTTGTGGGTGCGCTTTTTCTGGTCGCCTCCTGCGTCACCCCGCCTCCGCCTCCACCAAGCACGGTTGTCGTGCGCGAAGTGCCCCGCGGACAATGGATGAACGGAGAGGCCGTCTGGTACGGCGAACTGTATCACGGGCGAAGAACCTCCAGCGGCGAACAGTTCGACATGCGGCTGTTGACCGGTTCCCATACGAACATTCCCTTCGGCGAGAAGGTCGAGGTGGTCAATCCGGCCACTGGCGACTCGGTGGTGATCGTGATCAATGACAGAAGCCACCTGGAGCGAGGTCTTGATCTGGCCATCAGCAAGGCCGCGGCGGAGCAGATCGGTCTCGTGGGGCAGAGGCGTTTCGCGATCAACTATATGTGGCTGGAGTAGTCGTGAAGATGTGGTTTGGCCGCCGGGTCTCCAGGAAGGAAACTCCCATGGAGCGGGACTCCGGCCAGGTCAGCGTAGAGGTCATGCTGCTTCTGGCCGTAGTGACCATCGCCCTGGTGGTCGCGTTCTTTCTCGTCGTGCCGGGCATCCGCGACGGTTTCGTGGCCCTGGCCGAAAAAATAATCGCGGAAAATCCTTGATTGTCCGCTGGTATACTCCGCATGGGCTGGGTTTTGGCTTTTTCTTTTTTGGCCACGAACGGGAAAGGCAGACAAAAAGGCAGACGCAGAGGTTGGGTGAAGTGAAACAAAAGCCCGATTCCTGGCCGTTCAGGAGTATAATTTATCAACCCGCGACAAGTTCCGCTCCTTGCCGACGGACCATACCTTGACCTTCTCATGAGGATGCAGCCGTGTCGTCGTTCATTCTGATCGCCATCATCGCCCTTGTCGCTGCCGCCGGATTTCTCTTCGTCCGGCAGTTTTTCTCCCGAGAGGGAGAAGCGGAGCTGCTGGAGTCCTTGGGCGTAAAAACCGGACAAAGGGAGACGAAATCTCCATTGTTGCGGGTCAGCCGTCCGTTTATTCTCTATCTGATCCAGTTCACCCAGGATATCAAAATCCCGGAGTGGCGCAGAAAACGGCAACGGGAGATCCAGGCCGCGGGCATGCTGGACGAGACCACGGTGGAGGAGCTGCTGGCCTACAAGTTTTTTCTGGCCATCCTGTTTTTTCTGGTTTTGCTTGTCTATTTTTCCGGTGCGGCTTGGTGGGTGTTCGTCGTTGTCCCTTTGATCGGTTTTTTTTACCCGGATCGATTTTGGCTTAAGGGTCGCAAACAAAAACGGGCTCACGAGATCGTTCGCGCCCTGCCCGATGTCGTGGACATGCTGGCCCTGTCCGTTGAAGCGGGGCTGGATTTCGTTGCCGCGGTGAACAAGGTGGTCCGCAAATCCAGGCCGGGACCTTTGGTTCACGAATTGGGACTGGTTATCAACGAAATGCGCCTTGGGGCGACACGGAGCGACGCATTTCGGAATATGGCCTTTCGGTGCGATGTTCGGGAGTTGAGTTCCTTTGTTTCCATCCTGGTGCAGGCGGACAAGCTTGGCGTCTCCATCGGCAAGGTGCTCCGGGCGCAGAGCGACAAAATGCGCACGGAACGGTTCCAAAAGGCGGAGCGCATGGGGGCCGTCGCCTCTCAGAAACTTTTATTTCCGTTGATTCTGTGCATCATGCCGGCAATCTTCATCGTTTTTTTCGGGCCGTTGATTGTTCGATTCGTTACGGGTACCCTGATGTAAGGAATGGGGCGGTCCGTGTTTTTTTCGCGGTTATCGACGTCGACATACTCCTGCTTCAACACCGCCAACGGCACCCAGCTCGCCTCTCGGCTGGAAAAGGCCGATCGCTTCGCGGCCCGGCTCAAAGGCCTGCTTGGACGTCGCTGCCTGGAGCCCGGTCACGGTTTGTGGATTGAACCGTGCAAGCAGATCCATACGTTTTTTATGCGTTTCCCCATTGACGTCGTCTTTATCGATAGTCGCCATCATGTCCTTTCCATACGCTCCGGCGTTCTTCCCTGGCGGCTCAGCCCTTTTCTCTTTTCCGCGCGAAGCGTCCTGGAATTGCCGGCAGGCGGGCTTGAAGGCCGGGTGCACGTCGGAGATCGATTGCATTTTTTCCTGAACAAGGTGGAGAAGCATGCGGCTTAGTTTCGTTTTGGAAATCCTCAGCGGTCCGAAGCGCGGAACGGTCTTCGACCTGACGCGCAAGGAAACGATTATCGGGCGGGGAGGAGACTCCCATCTCTGCCTGGAGGACGACGAAGTCTCCCGCAGACACTGTGCCGTTCTCGTTTCTCGCGGCGAAGTGTCCCTCAAGGATCTGGGCAGCGCCAATGGAACGCTGGTCAACAGCCGATTGGTGGAGCAGATCGCCTTGAATTCGGGCGACGTGATCCGCGTCGGAAAATCCGAGCTGCGGCTGAGCAGCCAGGAATCAGACACGGCGGCGTCGGATAAAACCCAGATGCACGCCGTGGGCAAGGTCGATGTCGTGGCCCAGCGTTTGCGCGGCCTGGGTTGGTCCTCCAAAATCATGCTGATTATGCTCGTCGCGGCCCTGATCAGCCATGCGCTGGTCGCGTGGCCGCTGATTGCCGAGCAGCGCAAGATGGCCTCCCAGGAGGCTCTGCGCAAGGCCGGAGCCCTGGTGACGGCCCTGGCGGCCCTGAGTCAGGAGGCCTTGCGCATTGGGGATGAAATGCTCCTGGACGTGGAGCGCATCTCCCAGCACGAAGGGGTGGTAGAAGTCTATGTCTACGACAGGGCTGGGCGTATCCTCTCGCCGGTGAGTCGCTTTTTGCAGACCCCGGCCGACGAGGCCTCGCGCCGGGCCATCCAGGCCGAAGAACGGACCATGGTTGAAATTCGGGACGGTGTGTACGACCTTTCCGAACCGATCCGAATCTATGACGTCCAGTCCGGAAGATTCGTCAAAATCGGCACGGCCAGAATCATTTTTTCCTTGCACAGCATCACCAGCCTGGAGCAGGGCGTCAAACGCAACGCCCTGATCAGCATGATCGTCCTGCTGTTGGTGGCCGCCGTGGTGGCCTCGGCCATCGGGTATGTTACTTCCCGGCCCCTGGTTGTCTTGCGCGACGACCTGGAGAACGCGCTCAAGGGGGATGGAAACAGCGTTCCCGAAAATCTGGGTCTCGGAAGCCTGAACAGGCTGGCCGGAAGCATCAACCGCGCCTTGATCAAGATTTCCAATCCGGTCAAGGAACCCTCCCCCCCGCCGCGAGGCGCGGTGGACCGGAGTCATCCTTCCGGAGGCGCGTCGCCGTTCGGTCCATTGGCCGACCAGTTGCCGACCCTTGTCGCCGACGC
>SKYX01000421.1 GCA_007127655.1 Desulfonatronum sp. | reverse complement strand
CCGGCCAGCAGCCCTCGTTCTCCGAAATACACTTCCCGAACGTCCGGCGGAAAACCGACAATGGTGAACACCACGTCCGTGGCTTCAGCCACGGCTCTGGGCGATTCGGCCCAGTCCGCGCTTTTATCCAGCAAGGGCTGGGCTTTGGCCTTGGTCCGGGTGAACACCACGGCCTTGTATCCGGCGTCCAGAAGATGCCCGCACATGGACACCCCCATCACCCCGGTCCCGATCCATCCAATCCGCGTGGTTTCCGGCGTTACGGCAGTCATGTCGGTGGTCATCGTTTTTCTCCTTGGGTTTGTGTTACGCTCAGTGAGACGCATCCGTCTTCATCGTCCCATTTGTATGTTTTACCACGGGGCACACGGGGAACACAGGGAAAAGATTTTTAGTTTAACAAAATGTGTTCCCCCGTGCCCCCCGTGCCCGCCGTGGTTAAATCTTCAACGGACTGGGCTGTGCCCCAAATGTCGGGCTTCCAGTCATGGTCAGAATGGGCGCGATGATCCGGATCATGGCCTGGGCCGTGGGGCCGTCGGAATGGACGCGCAGAAAAGCGAATCCCTCGTCTCCGGCTCGGGCCACTTCCGGGTCCAGAGGGATTTTGCCCAGAAACGGGACTCCGGTTTCCCCGGCCAAGGCCTCGCCCCCACCGCTGCCGAAAATATCTTCCACCTCCCCGCACTTGGAGCAAACGTGGCCGCTCATGTTCTCAACAATGCCCAGCACGGGGGTGCCCAACTCGGCGCAAAAGGTCACGGAGCGGCGGACATCGTCCACGGCCACTCCCTGAGGGGTGGTCACGATCAAGGCCTTGGCCTCCGGTCCCAGAAGCTGCAGGACGGAAAGCGGCTCGTCTCCGGTTCCCGGAGGGCAGTCCACCACCAGATAATCCAAATCGCCCCAGGCAACGTCGCGTAGAAACTGCTTGATTACGCCCATCTTGGCTGGTCCGCGCCAGATCACGGCCTCGCTAGAGTTGGACAGGAGAAACCCCAGGGACATGACCCACAGGTTCGGTCCGGCGCTGAGCGGTTCCAGCCGTCCGGCATCCAGCCGGGCCCGTTCACCGCTCAGACTGAGGAGCCGAGGCAGGCTCGGTCCGTGAACGTCCACGTCCAGCAGCCCGGTCTTCATACCGGTCATGGCCAGGGCCTGGGCCAGGTTTACGGCCACCGTGCTCTTGCCCACCCCGCCTTTGCCGGACAGGACGACGATTTTGTTCTTGATCCTGGCCAAAGCATTGCACAGGGCCAGCTCTTCCTCGTTTTTTCCGCTGCATCCTTGCTTGTCCGAGCAGGATTCGCACGCATGGGTGCTCATAATGTCAAATCTCCTCGATGGTTGGTATTCAAAACGATCAATCCCGATACACGAGTCGTTCGGGCCAAACGAATCCGGCCCGGATGGGTGAAGTCGGACGAATTGCCGACGATTTAAGAATGGTATAAGAACGTGAGTAAAACAATGGATAAACGCGGTTCAGCCACTAACCCCATTTCTTCCGCGGGGGAAGGCCCGAGCCGCTCAATCTGGAGGTCAAACACATCATGACGTTTCCCAGTTTACGTTTTGGCGACATGATTGCCAAGGTCCCCATCGTCCAAGGCGGCATGGGGGTGGGCATATCCCTTTCCGGTCTCTCCGCCGCCGTGGCCAATCAAGGCGGGGTCGGCGTGATCTCTGCCGCCATGATCGGCATGAGCGAACCGGATCTGGCCAAAAATTACGCCGAGGCCAACATCCGCGCCTTGCAGCGGGAAATCCGCAAGGCCAAGGAAATGACCAAAGGTATCCTCGGCGTGAACATCATGGTCGCACTGAGCAATTTTGCCGACCTGGTTCGAACTTCCATCCAGGAGAAGATCGACGTCATCTTTTCCGGCGCCGGACTGCCCTTCGACCTGCCCAAGTACCTTACCGAGGACTCGCAGACCAAGCTGGTGCCTATCGTTTCCTCGGGCCGGGCCGCGGCAATCATTTGCAGGAAGTGGCTTTCCAAGTTCAACTACCTTCCGGACGGCTTCGTGGTCGAAGGCCCTCTGGCCGGGGGCCACCTGGGGTTCAAGGCCGAGCAGTTGGACGACCCGGAATACCAGCTTGAAACCTTGGTCCCTCAAGTGATCGCCGCGGTCAAGCCCTTTGAGCAGGAACACGGCCGGGCCATTCCGGTGATCGCCGCGGGCGGCATCTTCAGCGGTGCGGACATCTGCAAGTATCTGCGTATGGGCGCGGCGGGAGTCCAATTGGGAACCCGCTTTGTGGCCACCCATGAGTGCGACGCGGACTTGGCCTTCAAGCAGGCCTTCGTCGACGCCAAGGAAGGCGACGTCACCGTGATCAAGAGCCCGGTGGGCATGCCCGGAAGAGCCTTGAAGAACCAGTTCCTCGCCGACGTGGAGGAAGGCAAGCGCAAGCCGTATAAATGCCCATACCATTGCATCGTCACTTGCGATGTCAAAAAAAGTCCGTACTGCATCGCCCAGGCCCTGGCCAACGCCAAAAAGGGCCGCCTGAACCTCGGGTTCGCCTTTGCCGGGCAAACGGCGCATCGGGTGAAGGAGCTGCTTTCTGTCAAGGAGTTGATGGAATCCCTGGAGGCCGAATACAACGCCGCGTGCTCCGAACCTGCGGTGGCCTGACCTCCTCGGTTAACGAAAGCACGAAAAAAGACGAGGCCGTCACGCCTCGTCTTTTTTTCATTTCTCTTGAATTCACGCCTGAAACCGGATACAAATCTGCTTTTGGCGTTTTTCCCGTTTTTCATTTTTCTTCGGGCCGATTTCAAAACGCCCGTTTTCAATGACCTCAAGACGGAGTCTTCACGAATGGACGAAGGTGGCAGTAGCACCCGACAATCTCAACCTCCCTCGGCCTTGCCCTCTGGTCGGCACGGTGCACCGCTTTTCGGGGAAACCACGCAGTAGTCGCGCGTAGTCCCTTCTTCGGCGCGTCCCTGCTCACGACCACGGGGCAACACGACCACGGGTCAGGACGCGCTCCATGAAAGATCCACAAATCATCTCGACGCTGAACGAGTACCTGGAGGCCGGAAATCCCAAGGCGCTCAGGGATTTTTCGGCTTCCTTGCATCCGGCCGATCTGGCCGACTCCCTGGATGAGCTGTCCACCAAGGACGCAGCCCAGGTCCTGGAGACCCTCTTCCCGCACCACAGCGCGGAGGTCCTGGGCCAGCTGGACGCGGACCTGCAGATGGATATCGTGCTCCGTCTGTCCGACAAGCGGCTGGCGGAAATCGTTACGAACATGTTCTCGGACGAACGGGTGGACCTGATCCAACTCCTCCCGGAAGAACGTCGTCAGAACGTCCTGCGGCTGCTGGCCAGGGCGGAGAGAGAGGACATCATCCGCCTGGGTGCCTACGAAGAGGGAACCGCCGGGGCGATCATGACCTCGGACTACGCAGTGCTCAAGCCGTCCCTCACCGCGAGGCAGGCCCTGGACAAGCTGCGCCTGGAGGCCCCGGACAAGGAGACCATCTACTACACTTACGTCGTTAACGAGGAGCGCCGTTTGCTCGGCCTGGTCTCGCTGCGGGACCTGATTATGGCCCCGCCGGAAAAGCGGGTCGAGGAGGTGATGCGCCGAGACCCGGTCACCGCCCATGTCAACGACGACCAGGAAGACGTGGCCAAAACCATGGCCAAGTACGACATCCTGGCCGTGCCGGTGGTCGACGAGAAGGAATCGTTGATCGGAATCATCACCTTTGACGACGTGCACGACGTTATCGAGGAAGAGGCCTCAGAGGATTTTCACCGCATGGGTTCCATCGCCGAAGGCTTCGGTCCGTCGGCCTCGGACCTTAGCGGGTTCAAGGCCGTGGATCTCTACTACCTTTTTTTGAAGCGCGTCCCCTGGCTCCTGGCCCTGGTCTTCGTGAACATCTTTTCCGGGGCCGGTATCGCCTACTTCGAAAACACCATTCAGGCCGTGGTGTCCCTGGTCTTTTTCCTGCCCCTGCTCATCGGCAGCGGCGGCAACGCCGGATCGCAATCCGCGACGCTGATGGTCCGCGCCCTGGCCACTGGGGAGGTGCACATGAAGGATTGGTTCAAACTCCTCAGCCGGGAAATCCTCATCGCCTTGGCCATCGG
>SKYX01000408.1 GCA_007127655.1 Desulfonatronum sp. | reverse complement strand
CATCTTGCCTGCACGGACAGGCAGGATGCCTGTCCTACCATTGAGATATGCCTCTTGCCCAGTCTTGCAAAGTAAAAAGCCAGGTGGGGCAAAAACGGTAAATCAGCATTTTCCAGATCCCTAACAATGGACAATAAATCATAAAACATTTCGTACTATTTAAGTACAAATTAATAATATCACAAGTTGACTCGCCAACGCAATATGGTTTCTCAAAACAAACTAAAGTATTTTTTTCACAAAACGAACATCCCCTTGACACCGATTTCCAAAATATGCTTAACACTGCTTACTTCAAAAACAACAAACATTTCCGATTATCAATGCTTTAATATTTTTTGTATTTGTCTGCGTATTTATCTTAAACTTACACATTGATTGCATTTTTTCAGTTCTTGCCTTCATCTGGTTCATAAAAAAAATTAATAATTGGCACATTATGTAACATGATATTCTTTGTTTTAACTATTTAAAATATTGATTCGAAATACATCTGGACGAAAACATTTCAAATTTATTTTCTTAAAAACCACCTTACTCATTTATCAAAAAGGCTCATCATGGTTTTTACTTGGTTTCATCTCGCCCTTTTGCTTTTTTTTATTGCTGGAATTTTGTTCGCTGCGCTCCCGCTGCTTGTATCCCGCCTCATCGCACCTCGTTATAAAGGCGGAGATCTGACCATGCCCTATGAATGCGGCTTACCGCCCCACGGTTCCGCATGGACAAAATTCGGAGTCAACTACTATTTCTATGCCCTGATCTTTTTGGCGTTCGAAGTGGACATTCTGTACCTGTTCCCGGTTGCAACCTTCTACCCGCACAGCGACGGCTGGTTGCCCCTGGTCAAATTGTTCATCTTCCTCTTCATCCTGGGCATCTCCGTAATCTACTTTTGGCGGAAAGGAGTCTTTACATGGCCGAGACGGGTTTCTCTTTAAGGCCGGCGGCGCTGGATCAGGATCCGCCGCTGCTGAATTTCGCATTGCCCAACAAGGTGGTCGATCTGTGCCGCTCCATGTCCCTCTGGCCCATGACCTTCGGCTTGGCCTGCTGCGCCATCGAGATGATGGCCGTGGGCATGGCCCGCTTCGATGTGGCCCGGTACGGCGCCGAAGTCTTCCGCCCTTCGCCGCGCCAGTCGGACCTGATGATCGTGGCCGGGACCGTATCCCTGAAAATGGCTCCGGCCCTGGTCCGACTGTATGAACAAATGCCCTCGCCCAAGTGGGTCATTGCCATGGGCAACTGTGCCATTTCCGGCGGCCCCTTCGCCTATGAGGATCAGTACGCCATCGTTGAGGGCGTGGACAAACTCGTCCCCGTAGACGTCTTTGTTCCCGGCTGCCCGCCTCGTCCGGAAGGGTTGCTGGAAGGCATCTTCAAAATCCAGGAAAAGGTCACCGGCCGGCGGTGGTGGCCCCTGCCCCAGGAGGCTGCGGCATGAACCCGCACTGGCTGAAAACTTGCGACCCACTGTCACTCGCCGAGACATCGGTCTGGGGCAAAGGGCAGAGCGTATCCGTGCTTATCACGTCGGACTCGTTGCTCAAGGCTGGCCAAGTCATGAAAGACAACGGTCTCTTTCTCGACTTCATGACCGCCCTGGATGTTCAGGAAGGTTTTTTTCTCAGCTATCTGTTCTGTTCCTGGAAAGCCCCATTCCGGGTCCTTCTGCGCGTCCAGTTGTCCCACGATAAACCACGGGTCCCTTCCTTGGCCGGGATTCACTCCGGAGCAGACTGGCATGAACGGGAGTGTCATGATTTTTTCGGCATCCTGTTCACCGACCATCCCAACCTGGACCCGTTGCTCCTCCCTCCGGAAATGGAATTGCGACCGCTGCTCAAAAAGTCGGCCCAGCGCAAGCCCCTGACCGTTATTATGCCCTTGGAGCAGATCGTGCCCGCCTCCGCCGGGGTTCAAGATCGTTTACTCAGCGCAACCCGGACGGAAACCGCCTGACTTGGCTCTCAACGGATCGAAACGAGGTACGCATGCTTTTTGACACCCAGCCCCATCAACAGGACGGTGACTTCTACACCCGGTCCTTCCAGGCCGAGGCCAAGGAAGGCAACCTGATCCTGAACATGGGCCCGCAGCATCCCTCCACCCACGGCGTGCTGCGAATCATCGTGGAACTGGAAGGCGAATACGTCCGCCGTGCCGAACCCGTTCTGGGCTACATCCACCGGATGCAGGAAAAGATGGGCGAGGTGAAGACATGGCAGCAGTACCTGCCGAACATGGGACGGGTGGATTACCTGCACGCCCTGGCCTGGAACTGGGGCTACGTAGGAGCCGTGGAACGCCTGATCGGCCAGGAGGTTCCGGAACGGGCCGAATTCATCCGGGTGATCACCTGCGAGCTGAACCGAATCAACTCCCACCTGCTCTGGTGGGGGGCCTACCTGCTGGACCTCGGGGCCTTTACCCCGATCATGTACGCCTTCACGGACCGGGAAGAGATCATGGACATGCTCCAGATCGTCACCGGCTCCCGCTTGACCTACTGCTATTACCGCATCGGCGGCGTCAGCACCGACATCACGCCGGAATTCATCGACCAGCTCAAGCGGTTCTGTACGCATTTCAAGGCCCGTTTGCCCCTGTTCCGGGACCTGGTCACGGACAACATGATCCTGCGCTACCGGACCGAAGACATCGGGCAGATGTCCCTGGACGTCATCCAGCGCTTCGGGGCCACCGGCCCGGTCATCCGCGGATCAGGGATGCCCTACGATGTCCGCCGGGTCGAACCGTATTCGGTGTACGACCGGTTTGACTTCGATATCCCTGTTTTCCATGAGACTGACGCCTTTGCCCGCTACATGGTCCGGATGCACGAGATGGAGCAGAGCGTCCGAATCATTGAGCAGGCCCTGGAGCAGCTACCGGATGGTCCGGTGATGCACCCCAAGGCCCCGTTGCAACTGGCTCCGCCGCCCGGCGAGGCCTATTTTTCCGTGGAAAGCGCCCGGGGCAAGGTCGGCGTGTACGTGGTCAGCGATGGCGGCCCAAAGCCGTACCGGGTCAAGTTGCGAGCCCCCAGTTTTTCCAACCTGCACCTTTTCGCCGAGGTCTCCAAGGGCGTGCTTCTCTCGGACGCCGTGTCCATCCTGGGCAGCCTCGACCTGGTCATTCCGGAAATCGACAGGTGATCTCATGACTCCTCCCTTCGGCATTCCCCCTGAATTGTTCGGCATTCTCCTGGCTCTGGGCCTCCTGGCCGGGTTCGTGGGCCTCAACGGCCTGGTCCTGGTCTACCTGGAACGCAAAGTCGCCGGGCATATCCAGCGCCGTCCCGGCCCTTTTGAGGTCGGCCCCCACGGCCTGCTCCAGCCCCTGGCCGACGCCCTGAAGCTGGTGGGCAAGCAATTGATCACCCCGCGGGGCGCGGACAAATGGCTGTTCTGGACCGCGCCGATCATCTCCTTTGCCCCGGTTTTCGTCCTGTTCCTGCCCATCCCCTTCGGCCCGATGCTCACGGCCATGGAGCTGGACCTGGGACTGCTGCTGATCCTGGCCTTTGCCGGGATCAACGTCCTGGCCCTGTGTTTGGCCGGGTGGAGTTCGGAGAACAAGTGGTCGCTCCTGGGCGCGGCCCGGGCTGTATCCCAGTCCGTGGCCTACGAGATTCCGCTGCTGCTGGCCGTGCTGGCCATTGCCTTCCAGTACGGTTCGTTGAATCTGTCGACCATTGTATCCGGACAGGGCACCTGGCCCTGGCAGTGGAACATCATGGTCCAGCCGCTGGCCTTTTTCATCTACTTCGTCTGTGCCCTGGCAGAGACCAACCGGGCCCCCTTCGACCTGCCGGAAGCAGAGAGCGAACTGACCGCGGGCTTTCATACCGAATATTCCGGCATGGGCTTCGGCATCTTCTTTCTGGCCGAGTACGCGAACATGATCGTGGTCTGCGCCGTGGCCACGGCCCTGTTCCTGGGCGGCTGGAACGGTCCGGGAGCTCCTGGCGTCTGGTGGTTCCTGGCCAAGGTCTATCTCTTGCTGCTGGTGATGATGTGGTTTCGCTGGACCTACCCCCGGGTGCGCTTCGACCAGCTCCTGAACCTGAGCTGGAAGTGGCTCTTGCCCCTGGCCCTGATCAACCTGCTTGTGACCCT
>SKYX01000180.1 GCA_007127655.1 Desulfonatronum sp. | reverse complement strand
GATGGGCGGACTTTCCCATGCCGTGGGCTATGGCATCGAGGACCGGCTGATGCCCTTCATCCCGGCCTACGCCCGGCAAACCTTCGGCCTGGACATTCAGAGCACGGAGCGGGCGTTCATCGAAACCAGCCCGGGCTCCCATGACGAGATCAACATCCTGGCCAAGGGCGCGGACGCGGATGGCCAAGCCTACCTGATCGGGGAGTGCAAGGCCCAGCCGGGCAAAAAGGACGCCGACCGCTTCCAGGCCCTGCTCCAGCGCCTGGAAAGGGTACTCCCGGGCCGGATTTATCCGTTGCTGGTGGGATACAGCATCCACCCCTCGGTCCAGGGCTATATCCACCAGCGTCATCCTGGGATCAAGACCGCCTTGACCTATGAAATCGAGCGGACAAGGGCCACCGGATAATCGCTTGAAGCACTGGTGGTCCCGTTCAGCTCGTCACTCTCTAACTGTGAAAAAGTCATTATCCGCAGTCCGTTCAAAAACCCCAAGTTCAAGAAGCAATCCGGCACCTACTTGAGAAGTCGCTAATTCTGAACTGTCATGTTCGCCGGTTTATTAGTAGGTGCCGGAGCAGCAACGTGGCAATTGGGAGTTTTTCAACGGACTGCTAAACCAGAAGCGGAGTTAGGAATGTCCAGGTGGGGATGGAGGCCGTATGTCCCGGTGGCCAAGCGCAAGGCCAAGGCCAAGAAGGAAGTTGAGAAGCTGCGCAGGAAAGGAACCTGCGTCCAGCCCGTGGTCATCGAGGGCCGGACCATCGCCCGCAGCTTCTGGGGCAAGGGCTGGTGTGATCACCTGGAGTCCTTTTCCGACTACGAAAACCGGCTGCCCCGGGGCCGAACCTATGTCCGCAACGGCTCGGTCTGCCATCTGGACGTCGCTCCAGGCCGGATCGAAGCCATGGTCAGCGGCTCGGAAATGTACAAGGTGTCCATCGCCGTCACGAAGCTGGACAAGGACAAGTGGGAGCAGATCAAGACGAACTGCGCCGGTCAGATCGGGTCGATCATCGAGCTGCTACAGGGCAAGCTCTCGTCCCAGGTCATGGGCGTGGTCACCGAAAAACACCAGGGGCTGTTTCCACAGCCCGGAGAAATCAAGCTCAACTGCTCCTGCCCGGACTGGGCGACCATGTGCAAGCACGTCGCCGCCGTACTCTACGGCGTGGGCAGCCGCCTGGACAGCGACCCGAACCTGCTCTTCCTGCTGCGCGGAGTCGATCCGCAAGAGCTGATCGCCAAGGGCGTGGTTCTGCCCGGAGAGACTGGGACCAAGGCCGACACCCTGCGCGAAGACTCCCTGGCTGACATTTTCGGCATTGAACTGGACGAAGGAAACGAGCCAGTCCCCGCGGTTGAACCCGCCTCCGCGTCAAACACGGCCAAAGGGCAACGGAAAAAGCCGGTTGCAGCGGCAGCGACAAACACCAAAACGACTCCGAAAACTGCTGCCATGGCGACACAGAAGCCTCCCAAGTCCACTGCCGCGACGGCGAAGAAAACCACAGCCGAGTCTGCCAAAACTCGGGCCTCAAATCCCGTCAAAAGCTCTGCCGCTATTCCCAAGGCCGCCCCGAAAACATCTCCGAAAGCCGTTCAACCCTCCGTAAAACCGTCCGCCAGTCCCAAAAAGGCACCCAAGGCCAAGCCGTTCACCCCCACCGGCGCGAGCATATCCCGGCTGCGGGAGGGAACCGGCCTCACGGTCCAGGACTTCGCCGCCAGGCTGAACGTGACCCCGGCCAGCATCTACCGATGGGAAAACAGCCGCGGCCGTCTCAAATTGCAAGACCGTTGCCTGAGGGCCTTGCAAAGCCTGCATGAAGAGACGGCTTCAAAGTCCTGAGCAAAAGGACGGCTTGCCGCACACCTGCGTGCGCACAGACAATGAGTGCCCTCCCACCAATTACTTGTCGACTGCTCCCTGCTCCTGAGGCCAATTCTAGTTCGATAATGCGTTATTCTCTTGATATAATGCAGTTATTGGGTCGGCATCGAAATCGGCATCGGAACGGTCCGTTTGCCTGAAAGGCGGCCCAAAATTCCGCCCGAAACAGGATCTGATACACCACCCAGGCCAGTAACCCGGCCTGAACGATCAGCAAAACCCCGGCCGCCGCCAAGCCGATCCCCGCCAGCAACAGCCCGCGCACCGACCGTGCATTCGCGCGCAACCAGCCCTTCGGAGCCGGATGTTCGGCCCTTGTGTCCGTTTTGGAAGCGATCACGAGAGGTCAACTTTAGTGCAAGGCCAACAACTCGAGTTGGCCTCGAAGGACATGATCCTCACCCTCTGTTAGGAGTGATGGGAACACTGACGTTTTTCCACGTCTGACGCATTTCAATAGCGGCCTTCCAGTCCAACCAGTCGTCTTCCAGAGAAAGATCAGCTTTTTCCCGCAACATG
The DNA here is from genome assembly GCA_007127655.1 of Desulfonatronum sp. Lineage (GTDB taxonomy): Bacteria > Desulfobacterota > Desulfovibrionia > Desulfovibrionales > Desulfonatronaceae > Desulfonatronum. Next base: position 1,722 of record SKYX01000180.1, on the reverse strand, counting down.
ACGCTGAATCGTTCAAAATCACAGCCATGCTTGTTTTCCATATTCTGTATTGTCAATTCATAATCTCGAATCTTTCGCAAGACATAGTCCATAATGATATCCGCTAGGGCTGTATTTCATCCTTATGATTACGCTCCCGCCACCTGCCCGGGCAACAGCGGCGGCATGGGGCATTCCAGGGCGTCGCTCACGGCCCGCAGGATTTCGGCCTGGGCGATGGAGACCTGGCCGTCGGCCACGATGACCGCGGCGCAGGCCGTGATCAGGTCGCGTTTGGAGGATTCGCGCAGGCGGACCAGCCTGGTCAAAGCCGAGTCCAGGGCCTGGATGCCGCACTGTTCTCGAGTGCGCAGCCCCAGGCCGGGCAGGCGCAGTTCCTTGGCCCCGGCCTCGAAGGCCATGGCCGTGTCTTCGACCCGGGCCCCCACATGGGCCAGGGCGGAGAGGATCAGCGAGGTCTGATCCACGGCCTGGTGCAGGGCCACGTGACCAAATGCCGAGGGCCGACCCGGCTCGAAGGACGGCTCCAGGTGGCGGAGTACGGCCCGGTGTACGGCCCACTCAAACAGCCCGACCCGTCCATCGGCCTGAATCATCCCGTGCAGCGCGGAACGAAACGCCGGATAGCGATCAAACGGCATCCGCCGCAGGGCCGGGAAGCAGATATCCATCAACGGGAGGCGCAGTTCCCTGGGCAGTTCCAGGCGTGCCAGATTGGCCACCTCCCGGACCAGGGACGGCCCGAAAACCTTGTCCAGCAACGCGAACTGCGCCCTGGCCACGCTCTGCTCCCGACTGAGCAGCATGGCGAACACCACCCAGTGGGCCTGGGCCGTATCATGGGCAGCGTCCAGCAATACGGGAGGAATCCGCTCCCGGAGCCCCCGAGCATGGACCACATGGGCATCATCCAACCGTCCCACGGAGGCCGTCAGGTCAACCGCCGTCGGTGCACTGGACTGGACAACGGGTCGCACCGGAGGACTTGGTCGTTCCTGGTACTGTTCCCGGGTCAGACTGGAAAAACCAAACTCCTTGGCGGCCGCATCCGTCTCTGTCCGCACTTGTGGTCGGGGAAAGTCCGATATGACCGGATACGTTCCGTCCCAACCCGGCTCCACCCGCCGGATGCGCTCCTCCAGGGGCGGATGTGTGGCGAACAGGGAGGTCATGAGCACATTCACGCCCTGGGCGAAAAACATGTGGCTGGCCTGGGCCGCGTTGGCGTGCTCCAGCCGTGAGCCCTGGGAGACGGCGCCGATCTTCTTCAGCACCCCGGCCATGGCCCGAGAGTCCCGGGTGAACTGAACTGCGGATGCGTCGGCCAGGTACTCCCGTTGCCGGGAGACCGCGGCCTTGATCATGCTCCCGAAAAACATCCCCAGGGAACCCACCAGAATAAACCCCACCCCCAGCACCAGGGGTAAGGCCGCCCCGCGCCGGTCCCGGGACCGCCCGCCATAGACGGTCATCCGCAGGATCACCCGCCCGGCCAGCCCCAGGATGATCAGCCCGTGGATCACGCTCATCAGCTTGATGTTCATGCGCATGTCCCCGTTCAGGATATGGCTGAACTCATGCCCGATCACGGCCTGCAGCTCCGAGCGGGTCAACAGCCGGGCGGCCCCGCTGGTCAGACCCACCACCGCGTCGCCGGGGTTCTGGCCCGCGGCAAAGGCGTTGATGCCGCTCTCCTGGTCCAGCATGTACACCGGAGGCACG
>SKYX01000089.1 GCA_007127655.1 Desulfonatronum sp. | reverse complement strand
GCGCAGGATGTCCGCCTCGCCCAGGGAGTAGGCCGCCAGGTCCGAGGCGATCTTCATGACCTGCTCCTGGTAGAGGATCACTCCGTAGGTGTCCCTGAGGATCGGTTCCAGCTGGGGCAGCAGGTATTCCACCGGGAGCTGGCCGTGCTTGCAGCGGATAAAGGTGGTCACCATGCCGCTTTCCAGCGGACCAGGGCGGTACAGGGCCAACAGGGCGATGACGTCCTCAAAGCAGGAGGGCCGCAAATCCATGAGCACCTTGCGCATGCCCGAACTTTCCAACTGGAAGATGCCCTCGGTCCGGCCTTCGCAGAGCAGCTTGAAGGTCTCGGAGTCGTCCAGGGGCAGGTGGGCCATGTCCGGCGGGGTCTTGCCGCCCTCGCGGACCAGGTCCACGGCGTCCTGGATCACGGTAAGGGTCTTCAAGCCCAGAAAGTCGAACTTGATCAGCCCCACGTTTTCCACGCACTTCATGTCCCACTGGGTGACGGTTTCCTTCTTCTTGCCCACGCACAGCGGAACGTGCTCCACCATGGCCCGGTCCGAGAGGACCACGCCCGCGGCGTGGGTGGAGGCGTGCCGGGCCAGCCCTTCCAAACGCAGGGAAATATCGATCAACCGGCCCACGGTGGGATCGCTGTCGGCCAGCTTTTTCAGATCCGGCTCCTGCTCCAGGGCCTTGGCAATGGTCATGCCCAGAGAGCCGGGAACCAGCTTGGCGATCTTGTCCGTTTCCGCGGGCTTCAGCCCCAGGGCCCGGCCCACGTCGCGCACCGCGGCCCGAGCCTTCATTCGGCCGAAGGTGATGATCTGGGCCACGTTGTTCTGGCCGTACTTTTCCGAAACGTACCTGAGCACCTCTTCGCGCCGGGTAAAGCAGAAATCCACGTCGATATCCGGCAGGCTGACCCGCTCGGCGTTCAGGAAACGCTCGAACAGCAGATTGTAGGGGATGGGGTCCAGGTCCGTGATCCGCAGGGCGTAGGCCACCAGGCTGCCGGCGGCGGAACCCCGGCCCGGGCCCACGGGGATGTTCCGGGATTTGGCCCAGTTGATGAAGTCCTGGACGATGAGGAAATATCCGGCAAAGCCCTTGGAGCAGATCACGTCCAGCTCTAAGGCCAGCCGCTGGTCATAGACCTCGCGCTCCGCTCCCGGCCGAATCTTGGCCAGCCGCTCATCCAGCCCCTGACTGGCGGCCCGGCGCAGCTCCTTCTCCAGGGTCATGCCCTCGGGCAGGCTGTAGGCCGGGAAATGGGGTTTGTTAAAGGTCAGTTCCAGGTTGCAGGCTTCAGCGATTTCCGCTGTGGCCGCCAGGGCCTGGGGGCAGTGGGCAAAGGCGGCCTCCATTTCCTCGGGGCCGCGGTAGTACAATTCCTTGGTATCGAAGCGCATCCGTTTTTCGCTCGTCTCGCAGGCGTTGGTCTGGATGCAAAGCAGGATGTCATGGGCCTGGACGTCGTCCGCGGTCAGGTAGTGGCAGTCATTGGTGGCGACCAACGGCAACCTGGTTGCTTCGGCCAGCTCCTGCAGCCGCTCGTTCAGGATCACCTGGTCGGCCAGGCCGTTGGCCTGCATTTCCAGATAAAAGCGCCCGGGAAACACGTCCGCGTAAAACCTGGCCGTCTCCAGCCCGACGTCGAATCCCTCATGGGTCAGCTTGGAGGGCACCTCGCCCTTGAGACAGGCGGACAGCGCGATCAGTCCTTCGGAGTGCTGGGCCAGGATTTCCTTGTCCACCCGGGGCTTGTAGTGGAAGCCTTCCATGTGCCCCATGGACACGAGACGGATCAGGTTGCGGTAGCCGGTCTCGTTCTGGGCCAGAAGCACCAGATGGTAACCGGCCTGGGACGCGGAGCGGGCGTCCCGGTCGTGCCGGCTGTTCCGGGCCACGTAGACCTCGCAGCCGATGATCGGCTTCAGGCCGAAGGACTTGGCCGTCTTGTAGAACGTAATCGCGCCGTAAAGATTGCCGTGGTCCGTGATGGCCACGGAACTCATGCCGAAATCCTTGGCCTTGGCGCACAGATCCTTGATCCGGATCGCGCCGTCCAGCAGGCTGTATTCGGTGTGGCAGTGCAGGTGAACGAAGTCGGGCATGGGGATGAACCGCGAGTAAACGCGGGGGTTATTGACTCTGTTTCCAGGCTGTTGTCAAAACAACCCGGGTCGACCCAGGCGAAAGATGTGCGGGGCAAAGACACGGGCCATGATTTGACCACCAATTACAAAAATTACCTTGATAAGGATAATTTTGCAACAAGCGACCTTGGATCGGGAAGGCATTTGCTCTGGATAAAAATGGACAAATCCTTGATTTCAGGATCGTTTTTGGATACGTGCAGCATCAACAATCTCCTGTGCGTGTTTTGCGCATTTTTGGTTCAGCATCCGACATGTTGGCGAAATATGAGCAAGTCTTGGCCCACCTTGCCGACAAGGAGTCAATCCTCCGGCGTTTGTCGGTGGGAACCTCAAACATTGAGCCCGCGCGGATGTCGCTGAAGAGCTTTTACAAACCACTACCCCCCCCCACCAATGGCCCTCAAAAAATCAGACCTCTATTCGTCCCTCTGGCAATCCTGTGATGAACTGCGCGGCGGCATGGATGCCAGCCAGTACAAGGATTATGTGCTGGTGTTGCTGTTCATCAAGTATATCAGCGACAAATACGCCGGAGTCCCTTTCGCGCCGATCACCATTCCCGAAGGTTCAAGCTTCAAGGACATGGTGGCCCTCAAGGGCAAGCCGGACATCGGCGACCAGATCAACAAGAAGATCATCGCGCCTTTGGCCGCGGCCAACAGTCAGTTGTCGCCGTCGGACTTCCCGGATTTCAACGAGCCCTCCAAGCTGGGCGACGGCAAGGAGCGGGTGGATCGGCTGACCAATCTGGTGGCCATTTTTGAAAGCCCTGCCTTGGATTTCTCGAAGAACCGGGCTGACGGAGACGACATCCTCGGCGATGCGTATGAGTATCTGATGCGCAACTTCGCCACGGAGAGCGGCAAGAGCAAGGGCCAGTTTTACACCCCCGCCGAGGTCAGCCGAGTAATGGCCAAGATTGTCGGGATACGAGATGCTCTGACCAGTCCGGACACCACGGTGTATGATCCAACACCAGGTTCCGGATCGCTGCTGCTCAAAGTCGCGGACGAGGCCAGGACCCCGGTCACGCTCTACGGCCAGGAAAAGGACGCCGCCACCAGCGGTCTGGCCCGGATGAACATGATCCTGCACAACAACCCCACGGCGTTGATCCTGCAGGGCAACACCCTGACCGACCCCAAGTTCAAGGACGGGGATGCACTCAAAACCTTCGACTACGTGGTGGCCAATCCGCCTTTCAGCGACAAGCGCTGGAGTACCGGGCTGGACCCGCAAAACGATCCGCATGAGCGTTTCAAGCCCTTCGGAACACCACCAGCCAAACAAGGCGACTACGCCTACCTGCTGCACATTGTCCGCTCCCTGAAAAGCACGGGCAAAGGGGCCTGCATCCTGCCGCACGGGGTTTTGTTCCGAGGTAACGCTGAGGCCGATATCCGTCGCAATCTGGTCCGCAAGGGGTACATCAAGGGCATCATCGGTCTTCCGGCCAACCTGTTCTACGGCACCGGCATTCCGGCCTGCATCGTGGTCGTGGACAAGGAAAACGCCCATGTCCGCAAGGGCATCTTCATGATCGATGCCAGCCAGGGGTTCATGAAGGACGGCCCCAAGAACCGATTACGCTCACGAGACATCCACAAGATCGTGGACGTGTTCACCAAAAACCAGGAACTCCCCGGCTATTCCCGGATGGTTCCCCAGGAAGAAATCGAAAAGAACGACTTCAACCTGAACCTGCCCAGGTACATCGATTCCGGTAAAACCGAGGACATCCAGGATATCGAGGCCCATCTCCACGGTGGAATCCCGGAGGCGGACATCAATTCCCTGCAAGAATACTGGGCCGTCTGCCCCGGACTGCGCGCCACCCTGTTTCAGCCCAACCGCCCCGGATACCTCGATCTGGTCGTGGACAAGGCCGCTATCAAGGCCGCCATTTTCGATCATCCCGAATTCGTCGCCTTCACCACCCGGATGAATGCCCTGTTTGACGAGTGGAAAAGCCGGACCGTCACCACGTTGAAAG
>SKYX01000184.1 GCA_007127655.1 Desulfonatronum sp. | reverse complement strand
GGGATGGGGGCTTCTGTTCGATCACCGGAGGGTCTCGGCGGCAAGTTTCAGGGAGGGAGAGTAGGGCGGCTGGACGGGGGGGCGACTCTTTCGTGCATCGTGATAAAATCGATAAAACACTACAGCGAAACTTCCGTTGCCATCGTCTGGCCAAAATGTTTAACCACGGGGCACACGGGGATCACAGGGGAAAAAACTGGGTTTTACAAAATATGTTCCCCGTGCCCCCCGTGATCCCCGTGGTTAAATCTTCAGCGGGGTCAGCTGTTGCCCCTAAATGTCCTTATAGTGCGAACGAAATCGGTATTCAACAAACGTGCATCAAGGCATCATGCCAGCAGGCGTTTCTCGATCTCGATTTCGACTTGGTGCTGTAATCTCTTGGGAACCTGTTCTTGATGAAGCTACCGCTGGAGCAGGGCGCGGACACGGGCCTTGACTTCCTGGATGATCTCCCGTTCTCCGGGCACCTGACGGCCTTGCATCAGAATCTTCCCGGCGCAGATGGTGGTGTCCACGCAGTCGCCGTTGGCCGCGTAGACCATGTTGGATATCAGATTGTGATTCGGGACGAGTTGGGGATGGTTCAGGTCCAGGAGCAGGCAGTCCGCGAGCAGCCCGGGAGCGATGCGTCCGGCGTTCAAGCCGAAGATCCGGGCTCCGCTGGCCGTGGCGCAGTGCCACGCCTCGGGCGCGGGCATGGCCGTGGGGTCGTTGGTCGTGGATTTACGCTTCAGGGCCGCGAACTTCATCTCTTCGAACATGTCCAGATTGTTGTTGGAGGAGCACCCGTCCGTGCCCAGGCCGATGCACACGCCACGCTGGTGCAAGCGGCGATAGGGGAATGAACCGGAGCACAACTTCATGTTGGAGGTGGGCAGATGGGCGATCTTGACGTCGTGCTCGGCCAGCAGGTCCATTTCCTCCTCGTCCAGCCAGATGGCATGGGCCGCCAGAATGTTCGGCCCGAGGAAACCAATGTCCCGCAGATAGCGGACCGGCGTCGCGCCGTGGGCCGCCACGCAATCCTCCACCTCGCGCCTGGTTTCGGAAAGGTGGATGTGGATCATGAGGTCGTTGTCACGGGCGAACCCGGCTAGCCAGATCAGGGATTCCCGGGAGACGGTGTAAATGGCGTGCGGCCCCAGGGCGAATTGAACCCGGGAGGTGGACGTGTTTTGGCGGGCGAAAAATTCTTGCGTCCGCGTCTTGAAGTGGGCGATCTTTTTCGGATCTCCGAAATCAATGAACACCGAGGAAAGCATGGCCCGCAGCCCCATATCCTCCACGGCCCGGATGCTTCCGGCCATGTGCCAATACATGTCGCAAAAAAAAGTGGTCCCGGTCTTGATCATCTCCAGGCAGGCCAGTTTGGTCCCCCAGTAGACGTCGTCCTTGGTCAGCTTGTGCTCCATGGGCCAGATATGGTTCTGCAGCCACTCGTGCAGCTCCATGTCGTCGGCGTACCCGCGCAGCAGGGTCATGGCCGCATGGGTGTGGGCGTTGATCAGGGAAGGCACGATGGCCTTGTCCGTGCCGTCGATGACCGTCTCCGCGGCAACAGACAAGTCGGGACCGACTTCCGCAATCAGATCCCCCTGAATCAAGACGTCCACGAGGGCATCGTCCAGCAATACCTTTTTGATCAAAATGCTCATGTACCAACCTGCTTGAATAGTGTGATTGTGGAAAGAAGTTCGAAACCTGGAGTCGCTGAGGAGGTAAACAAAAGATACCTAACGGTCAATGCGGCGTCGTGCCTGCCCTATCCCTTGATTTTCGTAGGGCCCGCCGTGGCCCGGAAAGGGCGTTGCCCTCCCCGGATTGGTTTTGGTATGCCTTTGCCATTGCCGAAAAGCAGAGCTATCTTCGCCCTGGATGGTGGCTCACACGATGGTTGGGTGGTCCTCCATCCGGATAACGACTAGTGCTTTCTCCATGGTCATTCAGGGTTTCCTGGGGAGAAAACGAGAAAACATGGCGCAATATCTCTCTTTTTTCGTAACGACTCAGCTCATTAATCTCCAAGCGGCCTGGATAGCGGTAACGCGCCCGCCTTCGCGGGTAGGACCATTTCTTCGGCTTTTGCTGATGCTCACGGCTGGACTGCTGCTTGTGGTTGTATGGAGTGACACGAGTGAATCTCTCTTGCTTGAGGTGGAGCCAGCCCCTGATGACGCGACATCAAGCCAGCCAGGATCGACGATTGCCTTCCCTTTGTTGGGCGATCAGCCAAGCCTCGATGACATGTTGCAGGTGACACTCCCTGCGCCGAATGGAACGCAGGAGTCTGGCAGGGATCAGGATATCGACCAGGAGCAGGTTGATAATTCTGGCCTGGCAATGGGTGAAGGCGCAAAGCCTTATGGGAGAGTTGTTTACCGGGGGGTGGTTGATCGAGACAGTCACTTGAGGGAGGCTGTCATTGACACGGGGCATGAACCGTCAAGCGGGCCTGGGGTTTACCTTCCTGAATATACGATCCACGAGGTTCCTTCAACGCTGGGGAGTATCATTGTAAGCAGGTCGGATACGCTTTCCGTCATGGTCCAGAACATCTACGGTACGACCCGGGGGCCGTTTCTGGATTTAGTGACCAGGGCCAACCCCGAAATTCAGGATCTGGACACGGTGGCCCTGGGAACGCGACTTGCCTTTCCGGCCCTCAGCCCCAGGAGGATCGAATCGCCTGCTGAGGGCTTCTGGCTGAGTCTTGGCAGGTTTGCGCGCCTGGAGCAGGCATATCGGGAACTGGTCGCCGTAACCCAGGCAGGCCAAGGACAGTGGGTGCTGCTGTCCGGTTACTCGGCGACAGACGGCTTATATTTTGAAATCCTGGATCCCAGGGTGCAAGCTGTCCACGAGGCAGATGCCTGGGCCCTCGCTGACAGTCTGCACCAATCCCTGGGCGTGCCCGTGGAGGTTGTCTCCAAATGGTGGAAAGGGGTTTTGTTCTTGACGGACCTGCCGGCCAATACCATGTCCCGAGTTTCTGTGTCCGCCGGGGATTCGGGACCGTCCGCGTCTTCCGAAGAGGATGTTTCCGAGAAGTTGCCTGCCAAGGAAGAATCGCCCGCCTCGAAAGAGCCCGTTGCGATCCAAGAGCCGCCTGCCCCGGAAAAATCATCCGAGCAACCGCTTCTGGCAAAAGCGCTGCCGATGCAGGTCCGCTTCGGCCCGTCCAGGCCGGCGTCCTTCCGAACCGGCGCTCCGATCCGGCTCTATTCCCTGCTGGCCGAGGGAATTCTCCGCGACTACGCCCTGCGCGACCCCGGCCGGGCTCCGGAAGGCTACGAACGCTCCCAGGCCGGGTTCATCCAAGTGGTGGCCCATGTCCGCCGGGACCTGTCAGACACGGAAGCGGACCGGTTTGATCAATACGGCTGGCCGGCTTCGGTGTTTTCCACGGATATTGACGGCCGGATCTACCACCGAGTGCTCATCGGCCCATTCGCCTCTCCCCAGGAAGCCCTGGATGTCCGGGCATTGGCCAGGCAGACCGCGACAGCCCTGGAGTCCATCAAGACCGTGATGGAGCAGGGCCAAGTCAAAGCCCTCGAGGGCCCTGGCGAAGCAGGGCAGATCGTGCTTTCCGCTGCCAAAGAAGTTCAGCAGCTGACCACGCTGCTGAAAACGCTTGCCTGGCCGGTGCTGGAAATCCAGGGGCAGGTTATTAACATCGGGCCGTTTCCGGACGAGCAAATCGCTGAGGAATACAGGCAGCGCGCCTTGAGAGGAGAGGGCTGGGGGCCGAGACTGGACTTGCTGGGGCAGCCTTAGCAGGTGATGTGATGGGACGGCTCGTTGTATTGCTGGAACAGTCAGCCGTAAGGCGATCGACTGGGAGCGGGTGATACATCAACGACGTTCCAGCCGTCTGAACCGTAAAAGCCCTCCTGTCCGGATTATCCGGGCAGGAGGGCTTTGATATGTGTCTTGTGTCCGGCTTGTCAGGACAGAAACACTTGTCCTTCAGGCGGTACTTTGCTGGAATTCCAGGATCATTGAGCCGTCATCCTCCGGCGCACCACAAGCAGTCCGGCCAAGCCGATGCCCAGCAGAAGCAGGGTGCCGGGTTCAGGCACGGGCACGCTTGCGTGGATTATATCGTTGGCGCAGCTCTGGGTCCAGCCGATGGCGACCTTGTCGAT
>SKYX01000265.1 GCA_007127655.1 Desulfonatronum sp. | reverse complement strand
GACGGCTTCGGCCTGATTGCCCTGGTGGCCATGGCCCCGATTCTCTCGGTCATGGTCCTTGGACTGATCGTCACTTCCGTGAAGAAAAGGAGTTGAGCGTGGACCTGAATATTCCCTTTGACCTGATCGTCACCATCGTGAACAAGGGCGGTAGCGAGACCATCATCAAGGCCACAAAGTCCGCCGGGGCCGAGGGGGGGACGATCATTCCCGGTCGGGGCACCGGAATCCGGGAGCAAAAGAAACTGTGGGGCATCCCCATTGAGCCGGAAAAGGACATCATTTTGACCATCGTCCCCCAGGAAAAAACCCAAACCGTTCTTGACGCCATCCTGGAGCAGGGCAACCTGAACACACCGGGCGCGGGCATCGCCTTTGTGGTGGACCTGAAAAAGGTCGTCGGCATCTGCCACATGTGCCAGCTGGAGAGCTGAGCTTGCTGATCCTCTTTGTGTCGGGGTGAGTCTCCCCATGCGGAGCTTGTGCGTGGGCTACTACGGCGAGAGGGCTGAGTCATTATCTTCGTTCATCCGGCGGAGTCGGGCAAAGCACCTTTTTGCGTCCAACTCCCTGAACACGAGCATTGACCTCGTTCCAACGGCTACTGTAGAGTTCCAAGTGTAACGTTCACAGTTGCAACCGGGAGGACATCATGCAGGCCAGCGCCCTTGATCTTCGCTACAAGACCAGGCAGATCATTCAGGCACTTGAACGAAATGAAGAAGTGCGCATTTTTTATCGCGGCAAACTGAAAGGGGTCATCCAGGCCGTGGAGCCGGAACGCAAGACGAGAAGCCTCAGTGACCACCCTTTTTTCGGAATGTCCCGGGATGCTCGAGAAAGCGTGGATGAGACCATGACCGAACTGCGGCAGGTGCGCGCGGGTTCCGCTAACCGCAAACATTTTCAGACTATCCCCGAACTGGATCTGCGTGTTTTTCGTGTCGAAACGTGAGCCCTTCCCTCGCAGGTTGCCGCGACCTTGCCCTCCCTCGTAGAGACTGACCTCATAAAACCTTCCGTGCGCCCTCTCTTCGACTTCACGACCCTGAACGATACTCCACCGCATTGATGTTCATCTTTCGAACGATTTTCTGCAGGGCCACCCGGCTCATGTCGGCCTTTTTCGCGGCTTGGGAGACGTTGCCTCCGGTTCTGGAGAGAAGGTCGCCTACGTACTCCGCGGTAAAGGCGTTGACCGCCCTGGCCTTGGCCTCGGCGTAGGATTCGACCTCGTCGCTTCCCGCCGCGTTTTCCGTTGTGGGACGGACGGGGTGCCGGCCGTCGACCATTTTCAGGACGGACAGGTTCAGCTCCTCACCGGGGCAGAAAATGATAAGCCTGCGCACGAAGTTCTTCAATTCCCGGACATTGCCAGGCCATTCACGGTGCGTCAGGATTTCCAGAACGTCCGAGGACACGACCTTGGGCGCGGAGTTCAGTTCGACGGCGGACAGGCGGTTGAAGTGGTGGACGAGTAGCGGGATGTCGTCGACGATCTCCCTGAGGGGCGGGGTGCGGACGCTGACCACGTTCAGGCGGTAAAACAGGTCTTCCCGGAAGCTTTTGTCCCGGATTTTGTTCTCCAGGTCCTGGTTGGTGGTGGACACGATCCGGACGTCCACTTTTTTGTTCCCGCTGCTGCCCAGGGGGCGGATTTCCTGTTCCTGGAGGGCGCGCAGGAGTTTGGTCTGCACAGAGACCGGGATGTCCGCGATTTCGTCCAGGTGCAGGCTGGAACCGTTGGCTTCGACGAAAAGGCCCTTGTGGTCCTTCAGGGCGCCGGTGAAGGCGCCTTTTTTATGCCCGAACAGCTCGCTTTCCAGAAGGTGTTCCGGAATGGCCGGGCAGTTCACGGAAACCAGGGTCTTTTCGCCGCGTCGGCTCAAGGCATGGATGGCCTTGGCCGCCAGCTCCTTGCCCGTGCCGGACTCGCCTCGGATTAATACGGGATAGTCGGTCCCGGCTACGGAGCGAATGGTTTCGTAGAGCTGGAGCATGGGCGGGCTTTGCCCCACGAACTCTTCCAGCACGGTCTTTTCGGAGATCCTTTGGCGCAGACTCTGGTTTTCCCGAATCAGGCCGCTGCGTTCCAGGGCTTTTCTGATCAGCCGCACCAGGTCCGGGATGTCGAAGGGCTTGGTGATGAAGTCGTAGGCCCCCATTTTAATGGACTGCACCGCGGTTTCGATGTTTCCGTACGCCGTCATCATGATCACGGTCACCTTGGGGTCAGCCGCCTTGACCTGCTCCAGAAGCTCCATGCCGTTCATTTCCGGCATCCGGACATCCATTAGGACGAGGTCGAAGGAGGTCTCGGAGACCATCTCCAGAGCCTTCAAGGGACTGGGCGTGACCGTGATGTTCGTGTTGTCCAGTTCGTAAGGCAGTATCCGCCGCAACCCGTCAAGCATGTCCCGCTCATCGTCCACGATAAGTACGCTGAATTGATGCATGGTCGTTCCTCTTATTCCGTTTTTTCAACAAGGCATAAGAGTCAGGCCGTTCTCCAAATCGAGATCGAGATCGAGAACTTTATCGCCGTCATTCAATGACGGACTTGTTTTTCTCGATTTCGATTCCTGCTCCAAAGTGAAGTTGGCCTGATTACCCGTCATACCTGTACACGCTTACTTGTTTTCTCCCTCCAGCGGCAGATCGATCCGGAACTCCGTCCATTCCCCCGGTTTGCTCAGGACACTGATCTCCCCGCCGTGTTCCCGGACAATGCCGTAGCTCACTGAAAGTCCCAGGCCGGTCCCCTCCCCGGTGTTCTTGGTACTGAAAAACGGATCGAAAATTTTATCCTGGATGTATTCCGGTATGCCGTGCCCGTTGTCCCGGATCACGAGACGAACGGTTTTGGCGGCGGGGAAGGAGTCGGTTTCCAAGGTGATGCGGCCATCTCGGCCTTCGATGGCCTGATGGGCGTTCATCAGCAGGTTCAGGACCACCTGCTTCATTTTATTCACGTCCATGCTCTGCGAAGGCAGGTCCGGATCCAGCCTTTGCTCCACGATGACGCCTTGCTTCTTGAACTGCTCGGCGACCATGGTCAGGACGTCGTCCACGATCTGGTTGAAGGACGCCGTCTGTTTCTTGGTCTCCGGACTGCGGGCAAAGTGCAGCAGGTCGCTGACGATGCGCTTGCAGTTCAGGGTCTGCTTTTCAATGGTGCTCAGGTCCTTGAGTCCCTGGGGGTAGTCGGCGAGTTGACGCTTGAGCAGCTCCACGTAGCAGAGGATCACCCCCAAAGGATTGTTGATCTCATGGGCCACGCCGGCGGCCAACTGGCCCATGGCCACCATTTTCTCGGTCTGCTGGATTTTTTGTTCCACATGCTTTTGGTCGGTGATTTCCTTGACGTAGCGGATGACGCTTTCCACCTCCCCCTGGTCGTCCGTGACCGGATAGCAGTGGACCTGAAAAATGCCGCCTTGCGCAGGGCAATTGCTTTCATAGACCACCGCCGACCTGGTGTGCATCGCCGTCTTCAGGCCGCACTCCTTGCACGGGTTTTCTCCGCTGCCGTGGATCTCGAAACACTTTCGCCCGATGACCTCGTCCGTGTCCACGTTGTAGCGTTCGGTATACGCCTTGTTGACCATCCGGATGCCGAAATCCCGGCCCATCAGCACCACCTGGTCGGTGATCCCGTCGAATACGGATTGGAGCAGTTCCTTGCTCTGAATCAGCTTTTCCATGTTTTGCAGACTTTCCACGGCGATGCCGATTTGGCGGCCGATGGACAGCAGCAGTTCCATCTGCTCCTGAGTGACGAACTTGCAGTCCACGCCGATGAAGGAGAGGACCCCGAGGATTTCGCCTCGGCAAAGCAGGGGAACGTTCAGGTTGCCGGATGCCCCCCGGCGGTCGAAACAACTGGCTTGCCCGTTGGCAGCCTGGGCAATGGCGTCCACCAGCCGATTGGGCCGGGCCTCCAAAACCGTTGGAACAACGTGTTGCAAGGGAACGGCGGGTGGCAGGTCGGCGGCGTTTTCCTGGTATTGCAGCGTCAGTTGCTGATGGGTTTTGTCGTACAGGTAGATGCCGGAGCCCTGGGCCGGGAAGACCTGGAGCGTGCGTTGCTGAACCTGCGGCAGGATTTCGGACAGCGAGACCGCGGCCGTGGTCAGTTCGGCCAGGGCGTTCAGGGT
>SKYX01000095.1 GCA_007127655.1 Desulfonatronum sp. | reverse complement strand
TCCGTTCAAAAACCCCAAGTGCAAGGAGCAAAAAAAGTTCAAGGTCGAAGCGTATTTATTCATACGTGAGAGTTTGAACTTTTTGCAGCGACGCAGCAATTGGGAGTTTTTCAACGGACTGTTAAGTTCCTTGCCAAAAGAAAAAATTGCTCGTTTCCGGATTGAAAACAGCCAGTTTTCGCATCCAGCAGTAAAGTATTTCCGGATGGAAACGAGACAAGCGCGTCGGTAAAAAACGCTGGCCGCGTGCCACAAAATAGAAGCTCAAACCCTGGCGCATATTGAACAGCGCTTCGGGTTTGAGCTTTTTTGCGTCTTGGCGGTTTTTTTGAACAGCCGGGGCGTGCTCACCAAACCTGGCGGACTTTGATCCCCTGGTTTGCCAGGATGTCCTTGATGCCCCGGATCGTATATTCGCCGTAGTGCACGATGGATGCGATCAGGGCGGCGGAGGCCAGGCCCTGGGTCAAGGCGTCGGCCATGTGCTCGGGTTTGCCCGCTCCCCCGGACGCGATCACCGGGATGGACACGGACTCGGCAATCAGCCGGGTCAGGGTCAGTTCATATCCCTCCTTGGTCCCGTCGGCGTCGATGGAGTTGAGGCAGATTTCTCCCGCGCCCAGTTCCTGGGCCCGTCTGGCCCAGGCCAGGGCATCCATTCCCGTGGGCGTTCGCCCGCCGTGAATCACCACCTCGTAACCGGAAGGGATCTCCAAGGTGACAGGCACTTTGAGCACGTCCATGCCCACCACCACGCACTGCGAGCCAAAGGCCGCCGCGCCCTGGGAGATGATCTCCGGAGCGCGCACCGCGGCGGAATTGACGGAGATTTTTTCCGCACCAGCCAGGAGCACGGCCCGCATGTCCGCGACGTTGCGGATGCCGCCCCCCACGGAAAAGGGAATGAACGTCTTGGAGGCCACTTCCTCCACCACCCGAAGCATGATGCCGCGGCCCTCGCTGGACGCGGTGATGTCGTAGAAAACCAGTTCGTCCGCCCCTTCGTCGGAGTAGAACTTGGCCATGTCCACCGGGTCGCCGATATCCACGTTGCCCTTGAACTTCACGCCCTTGGTCAGTCGTCCGTCCCGGACGTCCAGGCAGGGGATGATCCGCTTACTGAGCATGGGTCGCCTCCTTGCAGTGGGCATGAAAGTTGGCGAGCAGGGTCAGGCCGGGACGACCGCTCTTTTCCGGATGGAACTGGGTGGCCCAGAGTCCGGGCCGACCGAAAAGCGAGGCGAACTCTTGCCCGTAGAAGGTCGTGGCCAGGACCAGTTCCGGCGACGGCACGGGGAAGTAACTGTGCACGAAATAGAACTCCGCTTCGTCGGGGACATTGCCCAAAAGGACGCATTCTTGCTTACGGCGCAGACCGTTCCAGCCCATGTGCGGGATGATCAGGTTCCGGCCGTCCTCGTCCTTCCAAGACGGGTCGAAACGGCGACACTCCCCGGGCAGGATGGCCAGGGTTTTGGTGTCGTTTTCTTCGCTGTAGTCCAGCAGAATCTGGCAGCCCACGCAGATGCCCAAAAGCGGCTTGCCCGTGCGGACCACTTCCTTGAGCACGGCGTCCAGCCCCTTGTCGCCGAGTTCGGCCATGGCCTGTCCGGCCGCGCCGACCCCGGGAAAGATCACCCCGTCCGCTTGCAGCAGCGCGTTGGGTTCCGCGGTAATCGTGCAAGGGATGTCCAAAAAGTCCAGGGCCCTGCGGACGCTGGTCTGGTTCCCCGCCTCATAATCCAAAATAGCCAACATGGCTTGCTCCTCTTCTTTCGTGACAACTCAAAATAAAAGGGCCGCCGCAAACCTCGCGGTCAGCTGTCCTGTTTTCAATCACATATTGCCGCGTTTGTCAGCCGGTCCGGCCATTCGGTTCTTACGGCCCTTGACGGAATTATGCGTGTTTCCGCATATTCAGAGTAGAGTTCAAATCCGAAACGGGATACTCGCTCCCTGTCTGCACGAGGACAGGCTTCGCGGGCACGACTGATTCGGTGACGGCATGGAAAACAAGTCATTCCCGCGGACGCGGGAATCCAGTCCGCTTTGAGACAAATTAGCCGAGCAGTTACAAAAAGGGGCCCTTACGAACCCGGCTTGCCTGAAAGGTGCTCGCGCAGGGCGGCTTTCAGTTCTTCGGCGGCGGGTTTGGATTGCGTGAAGATCTGCTCGGCCTTGTGGAAGTGCAGCAGACGAACCCCGGATGTTTCCGGGCGAATGAAGACGTGGGGTTCGCGGTGCTTCATCTTTTCCGATGTGATGGCCCGCTGCATGATTTCAAAGGTGTTGAACAGGGAGTCCAGCACGTCGGGCTTGTCCTTGGTCGGTTCCGTCAAGCCGCCGGAAACGTCCACAGCCACGATCAGGTCGCACCGGTCGTGGAGCAGGTCATAGGGCAACGGGTTCACCGTGCCGCCGTCCACCAGTAGCTGTCCGTCCAACTCCACCGGGGCGAAAAGGCCGGGAACGGCCATGCTGGCCTTGATTGCCGGGATCAACAGTCCGTGGTCCAGAACCACCTGTTCCCGCTTCCAGTAGTCCGCGGCCACAACCATCAGGGGAACGGCCAGTTCCTCGAAGGTGGAAACGCGGACCTTTTCGTGCAGGAAGTCGAGGAAACCCTGGCTGTCCAACAGCCCTCCGTCGTCCAGGTCGGGCCGGATCAGGTCCAAGAGGTTCAACCCGGCGCTGCCCTGGATCAGGGTACTCATGATGTGCTTGTCCTCGGAGGCGAAGTCCAGGGCCAGCCGACGCAGGTCCGCCCCTGAAAGACCGGAAGCGTAAAGGGCTCCGATCACCGCGCCGATGCTGGTTCCGGCGATCATTTTGGGGACGATACCCAACTCGTCGAAGACCTCGAGCATGGGAATATGGGCCAGGCCGTTGGCCCCTCCGGAACCGAGAGCCAAGCCGACGGCCAAGCCGTGGGAAGGCGATTCTTCAGACTGTTCCCGAGCCGGGGCGGAGAAAGGCAGGAAGGCGGTGACAGCAACGGCCCCAGCCAGGAAGCGGCGACGGGAAATCAAATTGTTTTCTCGCATTTCGGCAAAACTTCCTTGAGTTTGGCGACATGCTCCAGGAGCTTGACCATTACCTCCTGGACCTGGTTTTCGGTCAGTCCCAGGCGTTCCACCACGGCCTCGGAAACAGGGTACTGCATGCCGTCCAGTCCCTGGCCGATGCCGGTCATGGCGGCGGCCGCGGAGCCGACATGGACGAGATCCAGCGCGACGTCCCTCTCCGGGCAGGATTCGGGGTCGCGAAAGAGGCGGACAACACGCACGATCTCCTCGGGCAGGTTCCAGGAGGCCAGCAGTTCAGCCCCGATTTCCGCGTGGTCCGCTCCCAGAACACGGCGCTCGGCCTCCTCGAAGGAGACGTTTTCGCTCTCCACCAGCGTGTTGACCTGTTCGTATTCGTTGTCCAGGAACTGACTCAGCACGATCTTGCCGATGTTGGCCAAAAGTCCGGCGGTGAAGGTGTGGGATGGCGCGTCGATGCCAAGTTCGGCGGCGACGAGTTCCGAGGCCACGGCAATGGCCAGGGACTGTTCCAGGAGGGTGCAGGGAGCTTGATCGTAGCCTTCCAGATCGCCGCTGATCCGGGGAGTGACAGCCACGGTGAGCAGAAGTTGGGAAACCCGCTTCGCACCCAGACGGACCACGGCGTCTCGAAGATTGTTCACCCGGCTCATGGAGCCGAAATACGGGGTATTGGCCAGCCGCAGGATGTTGGCGGTAATCCCTGGATCATGCTGCAGAACCTTGGCCAGGTTGCCCATATCCACCTGGGGGTCGCGCAATAGGCGCATGCCTTCCTGTACGGCACTGGAAAGCACCGGTACCCGGGTGATTTGAGAGAGGATGATCTTGCGCTTGATCATAATTCGCGTTCCTCGCGTTTGGACCGGATCAGGACCCGGCCGGCATCCACCAGCAGGTACATTGTTCTGGGAACGCTCCCGCCCATTTCACTGGCCGCGAGCTTCAGGCCGTTGTGCTCCAGCAAGGCCAGCAATGTCTCCTGGTTGCGCAGCCCTGTGTTAAACTGGTTGAGTACGTTCATCATCCGACTGCATCCGGCGGCTTTCAGGATCAGGTTTTGGCGCTGGGCGCCCATGGCGTACATCTCCCGGATCATGGCCGGGACCCCGGTGCTGACGCACATGGCCGGATTTGCCGAGGCCTTTTTGCTGCCGG
Organism: Desulfonatronum sp.; assembly: GCA_007127655.1. Taxonomy (GTDB): domain Bacteria; phylum Desulfobacterota; class Desulfovibrionia; order Desulfovibrionales; family Desulfonatronaceae; genus Desulfonatronum. Next base: position 10,392 of record SKYX01000095.1, on the reverse strand, counting down.
AGGGCTTTGGAAGCAGGCAGTGAATCAGCCCGGCGACCTTGAAGACCGGGTCGTAGGCTGCCAGCCCCATACAGGAGCCCAGGGAATGCGTGACGAGGATCACTCCAGGTTGTTTGGTCACGCGCATCTCGGAGATGCCGACGTTGATTCTCATGGCTTGTTCGTGTGCTGATGGTGAATCGCAGACGTGGGGTCAAAGGGTTGCGCGATCGGGCTTAATAGACGTCGCAGAGCCTGCACTCCATGTTCCCCCTGGCGGCGAGGCGCGATTTGAGGTGCATGATTCGGGTGGAGGACTGATGGATGCGCCACTCCGGCACCCGTCCTTCCCGGACCAGGTTCAGGATGATCTCGCCGGCTTTTCGGGCAATGTTCTCGTCGTAGGCCAGGTTGTTGCCAAAAATGATCACGTCCGCCCCGGCCAGGATGGTCTGCTCCAGGGCGGTTTCCAGGTCGTAGTGGTCGGTGATGGCCTGCATCTGCATGTCGTCGGAAATGATCACGCCCTGGAAGCCCATCTGGTCGCGGAGCAGACCCTGCATAGTGGCCGGGGAGAGGGTCGCGGGCCAGTCCGGGTCGAGGTTGGCGTTGAACACATGGGCGGTCATGATCATGTCCGCGCCGGTGGTGCGCAGGATTTCCCGGTACGGCTCCAGTTCCTTCTCGGACCAGCTCCGGGTCACGTCAGTAAAGCCCAGGTGGGAGTCCGTGGTGGAACTGCCGTGGCCCGGAAAGTGTTTGAGGGCCGTGAGCACACCTTCGGTCTGATGGGCGGCGATCACCGCGGCGGCGTGAACCGCCACCGTATGCGGATCCGCGGAAAAGCTGCGCTCCAGATTGCCGATCACCGGATTGTCCGGATTCACGTTCACGTCCACCACCGGGGCCAGATTGACGTTGATTCCCAGCCCGGAGAGTGTCTTCGCTGTCCGTCCGGCGTATTCGGCCGTTAGGCGCGGGTCGTTTTGCTCGCCCAGCCAGCCCTGGGAGACAGTGGGCGGAAAGCCGAACCGCTCCTTGAGCCGGTTGACCCGCCCGCCTTCCTGGTCAATGGCCACAAACAGGGGCGTCCCGGGGTTGGCGGCGAGCAGGTCCGCCACCAGCTTCCCAAGCTGTTCCGGGGAGGCAACGTTGCGTACCGGGCTGCGCAGGGCCACGTCGTAGTCGAAGATGATCACGCCGCCGACCCGCCCCTCCCGGATGTCCCGGACAATGGGGCTGGTTTCGTCCACCTCCAGACCGCGAAAGCCGATCAGCAGCATCTGCCCAACCTTGGCTTCCAGGTGTTCATCCGAATCCGCCCCTCCGGCCAGGCAGGCGGACAGGAGCACGGTGATCAGAATGAGCGGAAACAATCGTCGGCCGAAAAGGAGAACGGGGAAACGCGGGTGGTGTCGGGTCATGGGGTATTCGTGGAAATATGTTTACAGGATAAAAGGAATGGCCGCTCCGTCTTCACTGCGCGACTCAGGACAGATTTGTTCACGAGCCACGGGCACTCTGGATCGGTATCGAAATCGAAATCGTGATCGAAATCGATCTCCGGCAATTTTCCGATTTCGATTTCGATTGGCGCCGGCGCCCCATGGGGATGCGCTTTGAACTTCATGGCACCTCATGGAGTGCTACAAAACCCGGCACCCATCCTCCGTGACCAGGACCATGTACTCCCAGCGGACGCCGCCCCAGTCCGGGTAGTACAGGCCGGGCTCCACGCTCACCACCATGCCCGGGGCCAGGATGGTCTTGGTGTCGTGGGGGCTCAGGCTTGGTCCTTCGTGGGTTTCCAGGCCGATGCCGTGGCCCAGACCGTGGTTGAAGCGTTCGTCCACGAAGTGGTCCCGAAAGAAATCCTTGACCAGTTGATAAACGCTGCACACCGGTACGCCGGGACGGATGGCGGCGATGGCCCGGTCCTGGGCCTTGCGGACCAGGTCCATGGTCCGCTTGAAGGCGTCCGACGGTCGTTCGCCCACCCAGAAAGTCCTGGTCTGGTCCGAGCAGTAATAGCCAAGCCGGGCTCCGGCATCCACCAGCACCAGACAGCCATCCCGGACCGGGGTATCGTTGGGCACGGCGTGGGGTTGAGCCGCGTTGGCGTCCACGCCTACGATGGTCGGAAAGGCCAGCTCGCTGGCCCCGTGCTCCCGGAACAGCTTTTCCATGTCCCAGGCGATTTCCCGTTCCGTGCGTCCTGGACGCAGCAGGTCGGGAACCAGGGCGAAGATCTCGTGGTTGAGCCGGCCCGAGGCCTCCAGCAGAGCGATTTCCTCGGCGTCCTTGACCAGCCGCAGGGCCTCGACCATGCTTCTGGTCGGCGCCAGAGTGACCTGCTCCGCCAGATCGCTGTACAGTTCCACGCTCACGGCCCGGGCTTCAAAGCCCAGGGGGCGGTGACCCAGACCGGCCAGGAATTCACGGATCTGCTTCATCTTTGGGCTGGTGTAGATGAACAGGCGCTCATCAGACCAGACCTTCTTGGCTGTGATTTCAAACCGCGGATCCGTGAGCAGCCAGTCCTCACCGCTCGCGGCGACCACCAGCATGCCCGCGCTTTCGTTGCATTGCGGGTCGTGGAGTTCGAAGCCGCTGAGGTAGAACCGGTTGGCTGGGCTGGAAACCAGCAGGGCCGGGAGTCCGGCCACCTTGAGCTTTTCACGCAGTTTGTCGCGGCGTTGGGCGTGGATTTCGGGCATGGAGTGTGCGGGGGTTGAAGGTCGGCTGGTCCAAATACGGCACGGGCAGCGGGTACACGTCTCCGGATTCACTAAACCATTCAAAGTTGCCCTGCAATCCTCAATCCGCTATGGACCGGAAAGCCGTCCCGATTCAATTAAGTCCTCGGGCGACATCACGATAAGGAGAACACAGCACGATGAAAAAAGCACTGATCACCGGCATAACCGGTCAAGACGGGGCCTATCTGGCGGAATTCCTGCTGGAAAAGGGTTACGAAGTCCACGGCATCAAACGCCGCTCCTCGCTGTTCAATACCCAGCGGGTGGACCACCTCTACCGCGACCCCCACGAGGAAAACGTCCGCTTCCTCATGCATTACGGGGATCTGACCGACGCCACCAACCTGACCCGGATCATTCAGGAGGTCCAGCCGGACGAGGTTTACAACCTGGCGGCCCAGAGCCACGTCAAGGTCTCCTTCGAGAGCCCGGAATACACGGCCAATACCGACGCCCTGGGCACCCTGCGGATGCTGGAGGCCATCCGGCTCCTGGGCCTGACGGACAAGACCCGTTTCTACCAGGCCTCCACCTCGGAACTTTACGGCAAGGTCCAGGAAGTGCCCCAGCGCGAAACCACCCCGTTTTATCCCCGTTCCCCTTACGCCGTGGCCAAGCTTTATGCCTTCTGGATCACGGTGAACTACCGCGAGGCCTACAACATCTTCGGCTGCAACGGGATCCTCTTCAACCACGAATCCCCGGTGCGCGGCGAAACCTTTGTCACCCGGAAAATCACCCGGGCCGCGGCCCGGATCGCCCTGGGCCTGGAAAAAGACATCTACCTCGGCAACCTCGGCGCGTTGCGGGACTGGGGCCACGCCAAGGATTTCGTCCGCGCCCAGTGGCTGATCCTCCAGCAGGACCAGCCCGAAGACTTCGTGATCGCCACGGGCGAACAGCATTCGGTGCGGGAGTTCTGCCAGCTGGCTTTCCGGGAAGTGGGCATTGAGCTGCGCTGGGAAGGCGAGGGCCTCAACGAAAAGGGCATCGTCGCCAAATACGAACCCTCCCCGGTGATCCAAACCTGCCTGGAGCGCATCGGCAAACAGGTCGCCTTTACCGAGGGCGACGTGCTGGTGTCCGTGGACCCCCGCTACTTCCGGCCCACGGAAGTGGAAAGCCTGCTCGGCGACCCGACCAAGGCCCGGGAAAAGCTGGGCTGGACTCTGGAAATCAGCTTTCAACAAATGGTCACGGAAATGGTTGCCTATGACATCCGGGAAGCCTCTCGCGAATCCATCTGCCTGCACAGCGGTTTCCCCCTGCCCGGCAGTTGCGAGGCGTTCATGTAGCCGTTCCAGATTGCTTTGCTTTGGAAACCATAAGGCCCGACCTCTGCGTTTTTTCGCGGAAGTCGGGCTTTTTTTATTCAGTTGCAGGCACATTGCCCTCACTCTTCCATCCATAAGGCCTCCTTTTCGGAGTACACTTCGAATGGTCGTTCACTCGCTCGGCTTGGGAAACGGGGCGAGGTCGTCCCCGATGAAGTCCATGGGCAGGGGGGAGCGCAGGATTTCCAGGGCAGGTGGGTCGTTGAGCAGGGCCGGAGAGACCAGCAGGCGTTCCAGGTGCTTGGTGTTCCGGATGCGGACCATACGCAGTTTTGCCGGCGAAACAGCCCCCAGGGTGTGAATGGTCGCGGCCAGGGCCAGGCGGTCCGTGGGCAGGTGCAGGGGCAGGGCGGCCTTTTCCGGGCTCAGGCCGGTCAGGGCGTTGATCACGGTCTTCTCGGAATCCATGGCCCGGGCCACCCGGTCCGTGGTCACGTCCGCGAACCCGATGCCCAGGGCGTTGCCCGCGGTGCCGGGGCTCAGGTCCCTCACGAAAATACGCTTGATGCGCGGCGTGGAGGTGAAGTCGCCGAGGATGTCCCGGTTGCGGCCGGTGACGTTGGTGTCCATGCCCGTACCGCTGATGTCCTTGCCGATCTCGTCCACCACGAGCACGTCCAGGTCGTCAAAGGGCAGTTTGGGGGCCAGACGCTTGGCCAGGGTCAACAGTCGCGGCTCTTGTTCCGAAATTTCGTTCGGTGACAGCAAGCGCAGGGTATGCAACCGGCCCAGGCCGTTCTCCACCAGTCCCACTCCGCAGAGCAGATTGCCGCGCTCCAGGATCATCCGGGCCGCGGCATTGATCAGCGCGAACATTCCGTAGGCCGGGGCCAGGCCGTGCAGCAGTCGGGCCCCCTGATCATTGCCCAGGCCCACGGCCAACATTTTCATCAACCCGCTTTCCACTGGGGCCTTGAACTTGGTGTGGGCCTTGATCCGGTTCACGACCACCAGATGATCCGCCTCGGCGGCCAGGGCGTCCACGAGCACGGGCATGCCCTGGCAGGAATCACCCAGGTGGACCGTTCTCAGGCCGATGCGCAACGGCGCGTCCATGGTCTGTTCCGAGATTCCCAGGTCGGCCAGGACTCGGGTCTGGCCCTCGGGCGTGGCCCCGCCGTGGCTGCCCATGGCCGAAACGATGAACGGCCGTGCCCCCAGGCCGCGAAACAGATCGCACAGGCTCCGGGTCACCTGGGCCAGGCGGTCGATGCCCCGGCTGCCCACGGCAATGGCCACGCTCTGTCCGGGCCGGACACGCTGTTCCAGACCGATACGCACGGCCTCTTCGGCCACGGCACGGGGAATGCCGCCCAGGGTTTCGTTCTCCAGCCGTTGCCGGATCAGGACCATGTCCGGCAAGCGGGTTCGGGCCAGGAGGGCGGGCAGGGCCGAAGCGTGCATGGTGTTCCGCTCCGGTTGCTCAGGTATTCGGCGTGTCGGATGCGGCGGCGACCATGGTCTTGATCCGGCACACGCCGCAGACTGCGGCGGAGGTGGGATAGCCGCAAACGGTGCAGGGCGAGAGCGGGTCCTCCCGGTGCTCGGCCCAGGCAGCGAAAACCGGGCGGCCGTCGCGCAGGAAGTTCTCGTAAAACTGGACCTTGGCCCCATGCATGCGCTCTTCCAGGCCGGACCAGAGGCCTTTGTAGACCGGAAAGCTGGCCCTGCCGCTGTAGGGGCACCCGGCAATAACGTGGTCAATGCCGCGCAGGAAGCTGAAATTGGCGATTTCGAACTCGGTCAGCCGGTACATGGGCTTGATCTTGCGGGCAAAGCCGTCCGCGGCCGGCAGAACCGGTCCCTGGTCGCTGAGATAGGACGCGTCCCAACGGATGGTGTTGGCGAACAGGCGGCTGACTTCGTCGTCCAGATTGTGGCCCGTGGCCAGCACGGAATAGCCGTTTTCCAGGGCGAACTTGTTGAAGTAGTGGCGTTTGAGCTTGCCGCAGACCGAACAGATGGGGCGCTTGATCCGGGATTTGACCAGGGGAATGGCCAGCCCCTCCCGGCGCAGCTCGACGACCGTCAACGGCAGGCCCAGCTTGGCGAAAAAGCCTTCGCAGGCCGCCCGGGCGTCCGTGGAGGAGCCAGGAATGTCCAGGTCCACGTGCAGGCCGTGCACATCGTGGCCGAGTTCGTGGAGCAGCAGGGTCAGGGCCAGGGAGTCCTTGCCTCCGCTGACTGCCACCAGCACCCGGTCGCCCGGAGCGATCATCTTGTGGCGGTGTACGGCCCGCTCCACCTGGGAGCGGACGAAATCCGGATAGCAATCGGGACAGAACGCGGTATTGTGGCTGGGCAGGGCCACGGCCGCCAGGGCTTTGCATTTGCGACATTTCATGGGTCATCCTCGGGAAGTGACGGTCCGGACGACGATTTCGTCGCCGATGTTCAGGCGGCGATCCGGCGTGAGCAGCTCGCCGTCGCGGATGACCAACGCGGAGTTGATGCCCAGCCCCAGTTCACGCAGCAGCTTGAGCGCCGTGCAAGCCTTGGGCAGCCGTATCTCCCGGCCCTGGGGTTCCAGTCGGACTTGAATCATATTCTCACCTCGACAAAAAGTTCGTCTTTGTCTATCCGTGAACCCATGTAAACTCAACCGCGTCGCCGTGGCGACAAACTCTTGGCCTTGAGCCCCAAATATCGAAATCGGGACCGAAATCGAAACAGGAAAAGCAATGCACTACCCTTTGATAACGTCATCTTTTTTGATATGTTGTTCGCTTTCGATTACGATTTCGATACCGATTCAGGTGCCGGGTGAGGATCGAAAACAAATCTGCCCTGCCAGCCGAATAGTCGCGGTTGAGTGTCGTGGCTGTTCCGTGTATGGTTGAAGAGATTTAAGGTAGTTTCCGGACTGATCGGACGCCTGTCTTCCCGTCCGGCACGGCGACTCCGGTCGCCGAATACGAGGGCCGTCGGGCGGGAGCACGATGGCGGATTGAGAATACGCCGAACGTACCGCAACCCCGTCGCATTGCATCGCTGAAGCCGTGAAAGCTGGATGCGTCCCATCCCAAGGAGGGCACTATGGCTAAAGGAAAAATTCTCGTCGTTGACGATGAGCACCACATCCGGTTGTTGTATCAGGAAGAACTCCAGATGGAGGACTATGACGTCGTCACCTCGGACGGCTCGGAGAACATTCTGGAGGTGCTGTCTCGGGAAAAGCCCCAGGTGGTGGTCCTGGACATCAAGCTGGAGGGCAATCGCTCCGGCTTGGATCTGCTCCAGGAGATCCGCGGCCAGGATCAATCCATCCCGGTCATTCTCTGCACAGCCTACGACAGCTTCCAACACGACCTGAAATCCATCGCCGCTGACTTCTACGTGGTCAAGTCAGTGGACCTGACCGAGTTGAAGAGCAAGGTGGAACAGGCCTTGAAAAAGGCCGAAAAGCAGAGCAGCGGTTCCGGCGAGAGCCAGCCGTCCTATTTCTGATCATTGATAAGCATCGTTTGAGCGCAAAAAAAGCCGGGCCTCGCGAAAGGCCCGGCTTTTTTTTGCGGCGACGCAAGAGTCCAGAGTCTTGCAATGGCTGCTATCTGCCCTGGCTGCGGCGGAATTGCCGCACGGCCCGGTTGTGCTCCTCCAGGGTGCGGCTGAAGGTATGCGAGCCGTCATTGTTGGAAACGAAGTAGAATAGATTATGCTCTTCCGGTTGAAGCGCGGCCCGCAGCGAGGCCAGGCCGGGAGAGGCGATGGGGCCGGGCGGCAGGCCCGCGTGCATGTAGGTGTTGTAAAGGTTGCCAGGGTCGTCCAGGTGCCTTCTGAGCAGCGGTCCGGAAAAATCCGGCCCCAGACCGTAGATGGTCGTGGGGTCGCATTGCAGGCGCATGCCGATGCGCAACCGGTTGGCGAACACCCCGGCCACCCGTTCACGCTCCTCGGCCAATCCGGTTTCCTTTTCCACCAGGGAGGCCAGAATGACCAGATCCCGCAACGTTTCCGGATCGGGACGGCCTTTTGGCCAGAGGTGCTGATCCGTGGCCCGTCGGAACATCTCCAGCATCATTTCCACGATGGGTCGGGCGTCCTGATTACGGGGCCGGGGGAGATGATACGTTTCCGGGAACAGAAAGCCTTCGGCGTGGTCCGCGGGGATGTCGAACCGGCGCAACAGTTCCGGGTCCGCCGCGGCCTGGGCGAAGCTTTCGAAACTGGCCAACCCGGATTCCTCCACGATCCGTCCGGTCTGCCACCAGGTCAGGCCCTCGGGGATCCGCAACCGGTGCAGGTGGACCCGGCCGGAGGTCAGGACGTCCAGGACCTGGCGAGGCGTCCAGCCGGTGTTCAGGGCGAACTCGCCCGCCTGGACCGACGCAGCCAGTCCCATGAGTTGCGCGTAAAGGCGAAACCGCTGTCCGCTGGAAACGATGTTTTCTCGCTCCAGGAGCACGCTGATTCGAACCATGGACATGCCCGGAACAATGTCCACCAGGCGGGTCTCCCCCGGCTGCTCCGGGGGGATGTGCAGGAATCGGTAAGCGTCCCAGGCCGCCGCGCTGCCGACGATCAGCAGGACGACCAAGAGAAACAGAAACGCCCTGCGCAACCGCCCCCCGGGCTTGCCGGTGGACGCCGGGGCTGGGAGGTCCGGACGGGGCGGCCCGGCTTCAGAGCCGGGTTGAGAATTGTCAACCGTCACGGGCCAGGACCTCCATGGCCTGGTCCACGTTCAGGTCGTCGTGGACGATGCCGTGCATGGCTCTGAGCAGAGATTTCGGACTTTCAGCCTGGAAGATATTTCGGCCTATGGACAGTCCGGCTCCTCCGGCCGTGATAGAGTTGGAAACGACCTGGAGGACGTCACGAACACTGTTCATCTTCGGCCCGCCAGCAATGACCACGGGTACGCAGCAGGCATCGACCACCCGCTGAAAGCTGTCCATGTCCCCGGTATACGGCACCTTGACCAGGTCCGCGCCCAGTTCCACGCCCACCCTGGCGCAATGGGCCACCACGTCCGGATCATATTCGTTGAGAATTTTCGGCCCCCTGGCGTACATCATGGCCAACATGGGCATTCCCCAGGAAGCCGCGGCGGCGCTGACCCGGCCCATGTCCTCCAGCATTTCCCGCTCGTTCTCGTCGCCCAGATTGACATGTACGGAAACTCCGTCCGCGCCCAGGCGCAGGGCTTCCTCCACCGAGGCCACCAGGGTCTTGGCGTTGGGAAAGGGGGAGAGGGAGGTGCTGGCCGAAAGGTGAATGATCAGCCCGATGTCCGGCCCGCTGCCCCGGTGCCCGCACCGCACCAGCCCCTTGTGCATGACCACGGCATTGGCTCCGCCGGTGGCGATTTGGCTCAGTGTTTGGCGCATGTCGGTCAGGCCGGAAAGCGGCCCCACGGTCACGCCGTGATCCAAGGGCACGATGATGGCCCGCCGGGTATCGCGATTCAGAATCCGTTCCAGTCTGATCTGTTTTCCAAGATGCATGGCGCTGACTCCTGTGAGGGCGGTTGAAAGGGCGGAAACCCGGAATAATCCGTTGAAGTGATGATCTAGCCAGGAGTGGTTCCAAAAATCAAGCGCAAAGGCGCGGCCATGTCGTCAAGCTGAAGACCGTCGACTCTCGGAGGCAAAGCTGAACATGATGCGGGTGAATTCGGAAGATAAGAAAATGATCCAAATCTTGCTTTGGGTCCGTGCCCGGCCTATCGTTCCCGCACCCATGAACCAGAATGACCCAAAGCAGTGAGAGGTTCCTTGCATGCTGGACAATGAAACCCTGCGTACCATCGCGGCCCGCCGCAGCCTCCGGCTCTTCACGGACCGGGAGGTCGGCGACGAGACCGTCCACGCGGTCTTGACCGCTGCCAACCAGGCGCCTTCGGCGCATAACGAGCAATCCTGGCGATTCATCGTGCTTCGCGGGGACAAGAAGATGGAGCTGGCCCGGCTGACCACGGAACGAGCCGCCGACTTTCCCAAGCCTTCGTCCTCCCTGCTGCGCATGGCGGCCCGGAGCATCACCAGCGCACCCATCGTGGTGGCCGTGGTAAACACCGGCAATCTGATCGCCCGGGGCGAGAAGCTGTTCAAGCTGGACATTTCGGAAGCGCGCGACTTTTTCCGGACCATGGAAATCCAAAGCTCCGCCGCTGCCGTGCAGAACCTGCTCCTGGCGGCCACCTCGCTGGGCCTGGGTTCGGTCTGGCTGGGGATTCTCTTTCTGATCAAGGAGGACGTGCGCCGATTCCTGGGTGAACCCGAAGGCGAATTCATGGCCGTCATTCCCCTGGGCTACACGGAACGCTCGATCAAGGGGCCGAACAAAATTCCAGCGCAAGAGGTCACGCGGCATCTTGC
>SKYX01000283.1 GCA_007127655.1 Desulfonatronum sp. | reverse complement strand
GGACGGTAGGGCTGTTTTGAGGGCGGAGGGCTGAAACTTGAGACCTGAAAGCTGAAATCTGAAAGCTGAAGGGCGAGAACTCCAGAACCGTGAACCGTGAACCGTGAACCGCTGAACCGTGAACCCTCAACCACTAACCCAAAAAAAACATGTCCGAAACCAAGGAAACCATCTACCTGACCTTCCCCCCCGACGTCTCCAACCAGCCCGTGGTCTGCAATCTGGCCCGGGTCTATGATTTGACCTTTAATATCCTTAAAGCCCGCATTTCTCCAAAGCAGGAAGGGCAGATGACCCTGGAGATCATCGGGGATCGGAAGAAGTGTCGCGAGGGGTTGCGGTATCTCAAGGAGCACGGGGTGGCCATCACCCCGGTGGCCCAGAAGATTCGTCGCCTGGAGGATTCCTGCGTCCACTGCGGCTTGTGCACGGCGTTGTGCCCGACCAAGGCCCTGCGCATGGATCTGAACAGCCGGGAAGTCCTTTTTTTGCGGGAGAAATGTTCGGCCTGCGGCCTGTGCACCAGCCTGTGTCCGGTGAAGGCCATGGTCCTGGAAACCGAGAACGGGATTTGGGAGGCGATCACGGAGGGGGCATGAGCGATCAAAAGCGGACCTATTCCAGGGTGGAGACCTTTTTTCCGGGGCGGCTGCGCCTTCTCGCGCCGGGAGAGGAAAACGCCGTCTACCAGGGCTGTTTCGGATGCGACGTTGTCCAGAGCGCGGCGTTGCGGCCCAAGGGCGCGAACATGCCCGAGGCTCTGCTGGACTTTCTGGAAACCATCAATTCCAAGCTGGACATGTTGCTCAGTCTGGCCAACCGGGAGCATCTGGAAAGCACATTCCCAGTGGCCGTGAACATCGTGGAAATCAGCGGCGCGGGGCTGATTTTCACCGCGGACCGGGAATTTGCCCTGGACGACCGGTTGGAACTGGTGCTTTTCTTGAGCCAATTTCCGTTGCAGACGGCCGGGGCCATGGGCCGGATTCATCGCCGGGACGATCAGGCCGGCAATTCGGCCTGGGCCGTGGACTTCACCTCCATCCGCGAGCAGGATCGGGAGGCCATAGTCCGGTACGTCTTTCAACAGCAACGGGAGCGCATCAGGGAGAGCAAACAATGGAACTGACCGACTCCTTGCTGGAACTGGCCGCCGAGCGTTGCCGGATTGTGGCTGGAGACATGCTCAATGGGATCGTGCACAACCTGAACAACCCGGTACATGCCCTGACCATGCAGGCGGAGTTGCTCCGCAACACCTTGGGCAAGGAGGGATTGGACGCGTTGCGTCCGAACCTGCTGGAAAAGTGCACGCGGTTGGAGCGCGTGGCCCAGGACTTGAAATCGCAGCTCGACGTCCTTGCCTGGCGGGACACCTACGTCAACCCGACTCGACAGCTCATCAACCCCGCGCATTTCGGTTCCTGGCTGCTCCAGTTCTGGCAGGGCGATCTGCTGTTCAAGCACAACGTCGCCGCGACGTTCTCCACTGATCCCCCGCCCCCCCATATTCAGACCGTTCCCCTGGCCTTGACCTGGTGCCTGGAAGAGCCTTTGTCGGCCCTGATGTCCATTTTGGGAAGCAGCAATGCCCAGGCAACGCCGGACTTGACCCTGAAGCTGGCTTTGGAATTCGGGCCCTTGCCCGAGGGAGGGCTGGCGGTCCGGATGACCACGACCTCGGAGGCCGATCTTCTCGGCCTGGCGGGCGAAATCCGGCATGTCCAGGAACTGCGTGAGCTGACCTCCGCCTTGGGATGGGTCTGGAGCGCGGACTTGGACCAAGGAAGACTGTCCGTGCGCGTGGCTGTTCCGGGGAAGTCGGCACAAGGAGGTTGAGCGAATGAGTGAACATGACGCGATGAACGTTTTGGCCGAACTATCAATTTTTCCCATGGACAAGGGCGACAGTCTGGCACCCTACGTGGCCCGAGCCGTGGCCATTATCCAGCAAAGCGGGCTGGCCTATACGTTCGGTCCCATGAGCACGGTAATCGAAGGCCGCTGGGACCAGGTGATGGACGTGGTGGGGCGTTGCCAGGCGGATCTGGCCGCGGACTGCGACCGGATCCTGGTTTATCTGCGCCTGGATTGTCGACGGGGCCGGGAGGACGCCATTGGTTCCAAGGTTCGCTCCGTAGAGGCCAAGCTCGCGGGAGCATGATCACGCGTCAGCCTTCGTGACCTTTTCTCCGGTTTTTATTTCGGCATGTCGCCCGACCTTCATGCGTCGCGTTTCGCGTCGCGGGTCGGGCTTTTTTCATGACCGGCACTCACTTTGTCGCTGAAGAAGCGAGGTAGTCATCATGACATTTGACCAGCTGACGATCATTGCCATTCTCGTGGCCGCCATGGGCATGTTCATTTGGGGCAAATGGCGGCACGACATGGTGGCCGCCGGGGCGTTGCTGACCTGCGTCTTTACAGGACTGGTGCCCGGGGCGGAGGCGTTCTTCGGATTCGGCCATCCGGCCGTGATCACCGTGGTCTGCGTTCTCGTGCTCAGTCACGGCCTGCAGGTTTCCGGGGCTGTGGACGAGCTGGCCCGACGGGTTCTACCGTCCTCCGCCGGACCGACCAGAAGCATTGCTTCCCTGACTGGGCTCGGAGCTTTGCTATCTGGATTCATGAACAATGTCGGAGCTATGGCTTTGTTGATGCCGGTGGCGATCAAGGTGTCGGGCAAGTTGGGGCTGACTCCGGGCAAGGTCCTGATGCCACTGGCCTTTGGCTCGATCCTTGGCGGGACCATTACCCTGATCGGCACCCCGCCAAACCTGATCGTCTCCGGATTCCGGACTGAGGCTGGCTTGGGCGGCTTCGGGATGTTTGACTTCACGCCGGTGGGGCTTGCCGTAACCGTTACCGGCCTGGTTTTCATCTCCCTGGTGGGTTGGCGGTTGGTTCCCGGGCGCAGGCAGTCGGACACGGACGACTTCGACACCGCTGTCTACACCACGGAAGTGCGGATCACCGAGGACAGCAAGGCCGCCGGAAAGCAGCTGCGGGAGGTGGAAGAATCCCTGGACGAGGCCGATGCCGTGATCGTGGGGCTGGTCAGAAGTGGATTCCGGCTGTCCGCGCCGTATCCGGGACGGGTCTTGCGGGATGGAGACATTCTGGTGATTCAGGCCGAGCCCAAGTCCCTGGCTTCCGTGCTGTCCGGACTGGGATTGAAGCTGGAAGAAAACGTTCCGCCTCCGCCAAGTCAGAAGCAGGATTCGGAGCAAGACAAGAAGGACGACGATTCCTCAGACGCAACAAAGGGGGAAAAAGGGGCGGATAAGAAAGAGGACGAACAAGAGGAAGAAGGGAAATCCAGTTCCAGCGAAATTATCGTCCAGGAACTGGTGGCTATGCCCAACGCGGTCCTGATCGGCCGCTCGGCGATGGATTTGGAGCTGCGCACCCGCTTCGGAATCAATCTCTTGGCCATTTCTCGTCAAGGGCACCGCTCCATCAAACGGCTGCGTGCAACGCCGATCCAGGCCGGAGACGTGTTGTTGCTGCAGGGCGCACCGGAAGTGCTGTCCGGTTTCGCTTCAGAGTTCGGCTGCGTGCCTCTGGCGGCGCGGGACGTGCGGGTTCCGGCGAAAGGGCAGGCTGTAAAGGCGTCCCTGATCATGATCGGCGCGGTGGCCGCCACGGCCCTGGGACTGTTTCCGGTGGCCGTGTCCTTTGCCGCCGGGGTTCTGGCGATGATGGCGTTACGGGTCGTCTCGATGCGCTCGGTTTACCAGGCCGTGGATTGGCCCGTGATCGTTCTTTTGGGGGCCATGCTGCCGGTGGCCGGGGCCATGGCTTCCACCGGAGCGGCGGACCTGATCGCCCGGTTTCTTCTGGACACGGTGGCCCAGGGCCACGCCGTGCCCGGTTTGGCAGTGATTCTGGTGGCGACCATGCTCATGACCGACTTCATGAACAATGCGGCCACCGCCGCGGTGATGTGCCCCATCTCGCTGAGCACCGCGTCCCAGCTGGGAGTCAACCCGGACTCCTTTCTGATGGCCGTGGCCATCGGTGCGTCCTGCGCCTTCCTGACGCCCATCGGCCACCAGAACAATACGTTGATCCTGGGACCGGGCGGGTTCCACTTCGGGGACTACTGGCGCATGGGTCTGCCCACGGACATCCTGGTCGTCGCCGTGGCGCTGCCTATGCTGCTTTG
>SKYX01000182.1 GCA_007127655.1 Desulfonatronum sp. | reverse complement strand
GCCAACCGCTAAAAGCCGCACTGTTTGCGCCCATTCCGTTGGCACTGCCAGGATTCTTGGCGATCCGAGAGATTCCGAGAAGCCTTTGGTGGAGTGTCCGGAGCGCAAGGGCAAGGAGGCCATTGGGCGAGAGCTCGCTCCTGGCTGCTGATATCAGGGCGGGCCGGTTGCGGCAATCGGAGGGCGCGGCCTGGGCTGAGGGATGTCGCTGGTCGGCCTGCTGCGTCCTGGCGGGCTTTGGGGTGGGGGTGAGCGAATGTTGAGCTTGGCGATCAGGCTCAGCCAGGGTAGGTTGCTGACCACGGCCCCAGCGGCTTGATGAGCGGCTGGCCTGGGTCGAAAGCGCATCTGATGGTTCGCCCAGAGAACAATGTCGCGTTGCGACAATTCATGGAATCAACATGCCGAAGCTGCGGTATTGTCTGACGTCTCGCGTTGGCGGGGCAACGAGACTCTCACATGCCTGGCTGTTGATCACTCCGATGGAAGAAGGTACGGACCAAAAGCTTGATTTGGGTTGAGCCAATTGCCTGAAGCTCCAACGACCCGAAAAACCCTTTTCCATTTTGTGCAGTCAATAACGAGGTAGTCTGATGCCCCTGGAAGATACCGACAATATTTTTTTGGTTAACTCTACAGCGAAACTTCCATTTTCATTGTCAGGGCAAGACGTTTAAACCACGGGGCACACGGGGATCACGGGGAAAGAAATCCCGATTATTGGCGGCATTGTTGCGAATATTTCTCGGATAAAGTGGTTGTGACGCACACGCAACCCAAAAATTCCGTGTTTTTCCGGGTATTCCGTGGGCCGATCCTGGACATTTTCTGAAGGAAAACAAAGTTTCGCTGTAGTGTTAATCAGTTCTCAAGAGGCGGAATCCCAAGGGAACTGCGCCCGCTGTCCGAGTCGTTCCAGCCGCGAAGGGCCGCACGAACATTCCAGGAGCCGTAGAACCAGGAGCCGGGATGAAACATCGCCGAGCAGTTGCGGGGAAGGGTGGTCAAGACGTATGTGGGAACACATCAACAAAGGAGTGCCCCAAATGGTCTCCCGACGGTCGCTGGATCGCCTTTTTGTCCGACATGTCCGGAGACGCCAACATCTGGATCATTCCGGCCCAGGCATAATCCTCATCACCCCCGCAGCAACACGATGGCGATGATCGCCAGGACCAGCCCCAGCAGACGGCCCAGGGTCAACTTCTCCCGAAAAATCAGCACGGACAGCACCACGGCCACCAGGAAGTGCATGCCGTTGATGGAGGCCACGATGGCCAACGGACCCAGGGCCAGGGCTTTCAGGAAGAGGTAGAACCCGGCCAGGTTGAGCAGGCCCATGGCCAGGCCGATGCCCGCGGCCAGTTTGCGTGAGCCCTGGGGTCCGGTGTGAGGTTTGGTCTGGGCTTGGCCTGGAGCGAACATCCGTGGGGCCAGGACCAGGGTGAAGAGAGTGGAGAAGACGTAGGACAGGGCGATGAAGGCCAAGAGATCCGTATGCAGGGCCGCGTATCTGGAGCTGATGGCCGAGAGAGCCCCGGCCAGCATGGCCACGAAAACCAGGATCAGGCCTTTGGCTCTGGTTCGGGCGTCGTTGTCCGGGGCGTTGTCCCGGGCCAGCACCCAGATGGTGGCGAAGGAGAGCGCGACGCCCAGAATTTGCAAGGTCTCAAGTCGCTCCTGGAGAAAAAACACGGCAAAGAGGACCACCAGCACGATGTTCATCCGGATCAACGGATAGGCCACGGTGGCCGGCATGTGCTTCAGGGCCTGGATGTGGGCCAGGGTGGCGCTGACGAAGGTCAGGCTGTTGGCCAGGGAGATCAGGGCCAGGAAGACCAGGCTGGGCACGACCGGCGGAAAGAGCATCAGCAGGCCGGTGCTGAGCACGGCCACGGTGATCATGAAGCAAAAGGTGGTCAGGAAGGTGCCGCAATTCTTGGCTGCGGCGACCTTGTACAGAAAGCGCTGTCCGCCCAGGAGCAGCAGGGCCAGCAGGGAGTAGAGATACCAGGTTTGCATGAGTCTGATGAGTGTTCAATATGGCGCGAAGAGCCGGATAAAGAGGTGTTCGGTGTTGAAATCAGGATAATCCATTCAAACACGATCGTTCGTATTCAACGTAGGGTGCGGCCCTCGCGGCCGCCCTGGGTGGGTGTGGCAACGCGGTGAAATGGCGGCATGTCGGCCCTAATCCTGTTGTCATGTGGGTACAGGGCAGGCGCAAGGCCTGCCCCTACAAGACCCTGTTATGCACACGATGAACTCAATGCTGCCACCGTTCCATGATATGCTTGCTTTCTCGATTTCGATTTCAATTACGATTACGATTTCGATCCTGACTCCAGTGCGGGGGCGTGATCCCGCGTGTCGTCCGGGAGATGGCCGGGGACTTCCTGAAGGAAGCGTTCGAGGATGGCGTTGCTGACCAGCATCCCGGATCTGGTCAGGCGCAGTTGGCCGGGGTGGACCCGGATCAGGTCGTTTTGCCGGAGGACTTGGATCAGGCGGCGGTGCCGGCGCAGGAAGTCCTGGCCCGTATGCTCCCGGTACTCGATCAGGTTCAACCCCTTGGTGGTGCGCAGGGAGAGCATGACCAGTTCCTTGACCTTGTCCTCGGGCGTCAGGGCCGCGGCGGCTTCGCCGATGCGTTCCGTGCGGACCTGCTCGGCGTATTCATCCAGGTTTCTGGGGGTTTCCCAGCGCAGGCCGCCCAGGGTGGAGACCGCCCCGGCCCCCAGCCCAATGTAGCTCCTGGATTGCCAGTAGCCTTGGTTGTGGCGGCAGGCGAAGCCCATTCGGCTGAAGTTGGAAATTTCGTAGTGCAGGTACCCTTTTGATTCCAGCAGCTCGGCCCCTTGCAGAAACATCTTGGCCTGCTCGTTTTCAAGCGGCAGGACGATTTCTCCAGCAGTTTCGGCCTGGGCCAGAGGCGTCTCCTCCTCCAGGGTCAGGCCGTAGCAGGAGAGGTGGTCGGGCTGGAGCCTGACCACGGTTTCCAGCTCGCGTAGCCATTCCAGGGCCCGTTGTCCGGGCAAACCCCAGATCAGATCCAGGCTGATGTTTGCGAACCCCGCTTGGCGAGCCAGGTCAAAGGCCTTCACGCCTTGGGCGGACTGGTGCCGCCGGCCCAAGACCTCCAGTTTCTTGTTGTCCAGGCTTTGCAGCCCCAGGCTGAGCCGGTTCACGCCCAGGGCGAGCAGTCCGCGCAGGTAGTCCCGGTCCGCTGCGGAATCTGGATTGGCCTCCAGGCTCCATTCCAGTCCCGGACCCAGGGCGAAGTTTCTCTCCAAGGCCTTGGCAATGCGCTCCATCTGGTCCAGGGAAAGCAGGCTGGGCGTGCCGCCGCCGATGTAGATGGAGGAAATGGGCCGCTGAACCCCGGTCCGATCCAGCCGCCTTCCCCAGATGGCGATTTCGGATTCGAGGTGGCTCAGGTAGGCGTCCAGGTCGGCCGGGCCGGGGCCGGGGATCGAGAAGAAGGAGCAGTAGCCGCACTTGCTCCGGCAGAAGGGGATGTGGATATACAGTAACATGCGCGGGGTTCATGTCGGGGTGGAGTCGTCGACCAGTCGGTTCAGCTTTTTTCGGCGGCGCTCCAGTTCGCTGTACAGGCAGCCGCAGTAGCTCTGGCGGTACAGCCCCCATTCCCGGGACAGGTCGATTCCTGCTTGCCAGCCGGAGCGGAAGTCCCGGTCCAGGAAGCGGGTTCCGGTTTGGTCTTCCAGTTCCCGGCCAATGCTCAGGATGGCGTCCCGATCCTGGTAGATGCTGTAAAGCAGGGTGGTGCTCACGGCTGAAAAGCCGTGTTCCTTGGCGTAAGCAAAAGTCCGCTCCAGGCGCAGCCGGTAGCAGGCGGGGCAGCGGCGGTCCTCCCGGCCGTGCACGACGTGGAAAAAAAGGCGTGGGTCGTACTCCGCGTCCAGGCAGACCACCGGGCAGTCCAGATTCCGGGCGGCCTGAAGCACCGCCTCCCGGCGCTTGAAATACTCCTCCACGCCGTGGATGTTCGGGTTATAGAACAGCCCGACGACCTCCTCTCCCTGCTCCCGTAACGTCCGCACCGGCACCAGGGAGCACGGTCCGCAGCAGACGTGGAGCAGCGTGGCGCGGTTCGCGGACCGTGTCGGGAGGAAGGTCTCAGTTTGCCGGGACATTGCGGGATGGATGG
>SKYX01000068.1 GCA_007127655.1 Desulfonatronum sp. | reverse complement strand
CTTTTCACCGATCCATGCCACCTTGTTCCTGCTGGGCATTTACGACGACACCGGCTCGCTGTCCTTTCCCAACACCACGGCCAGGGACGCACGCATGGCCGCCTTTTTGCTGGAAAACGGAGCGGACCTGAACGTGGTCTCCGCGTACCTGGACAGCTCGCTGGACGACCGCCACCTGGACCTGTTCTCCCGGATGTTGGCCGAACCCGAAATCATCCGCCTCCACGACCTGCGCCTTGGGGTCTGCGTTCAGGATGCCCGCAAGGAATTGAACATGCTGCCCACGGTGGTCTCCAAGTTCATGGAGATTCAAGGGCTCGACGCCGCATTCGGGATTTTCCCCATGGGCCCTCGCAAGACCGCGATCATCGGACGCGGCAACCCCAAGCTGTTCGACGTGGGCACCGTGGTCCGCCGCCTGGGCGGAGGCGGCCATCCCGGCGCTGGTTCCGCCGTTGTCCAGGCTCCGCTGGAAACAACGCGAAGCCAGGTCGTGGAGTTGATCCGCCAAACCGGAACCAGGCGGGCCAAAGTCCGCGACCTGGCAACCCAAGTCTCGGTCCGACTGACACCCGCGCACAGTCTCCGGGAAGCCGCGGCCATTCTGGAGGGATCAGCGGCCCCGAACGCTTCCGGGATGAAACGCCAAGCCTTGCCGGTGGTGGATGAACAAGACAGGCTACTGGGCGTCCTGCACAAGGCCCAATTCCACAAAATCAAAACCGACCGGCAATGGGAGAAATCCGTGACCTCCATGCTCCGTCAAAACGCCCCCACCGTGCATCCGGACCAAAGCCTGCGTGAGGCCCTGCACCTGATGACGCATTCCGACCTGGGGTTCCTGCCGGTGGTCGAAGACGGCCGCCTGGTCGGTGAGATCACCAGGGCGGCCGTCATTTTCAATATGTATGAATTGTGACGTGTTTCGAGTAGGGGCACGGCGCGCCGTGCCCCTACTTTTTTGAAATTGAACCGAAAATGGAAATACCATGACCCACACGTCCTTCACCGGCTCCCAAGACGGTTCCCGCCTCCCGGATAATCCCGCCCATGCTGCTGCGGTCCATGATTACGAAGCCCTCGTGGCCAACACGCCCATGGGCGTATACACGGCCACCCCGGAAGGCCGATTTCTCAGCGCCAATCCAGCCATGGTCCGCTTGCTGGGGTACGACTCCGAAAAGCAGTTGGTGACTTCGGTGACGGACATCGCCGTCCAGGTGTTCGCCGATTCGGAGGACCGGAAGACATTGGTCCGGCTACTGGATCAAAACGACGAGCTCGTGGATTACGAGTGCCGGATGGTCCGCCGCGATGGCAAGCCGTTCTGGGCCTCGGCCACGGTGCGGGTTGTCCGGGACGCCGCCGGAGGGGTGTTGCTCCACCAGGGATTTCTTTCCGAGATTTCGCAACGCAAGCGCACCGAGTTGATCATGGCCGCCCGGGACCGACTCCAAAATCTGGCCCGCTCCGGAACCTTGACCGAACTGCTCCGGGGCACCCTCGTCGAGGCGGAACAGCTCACCGGGAGCCGAATCGGTTTTTTTCACTTCTTTGAAGACGATCAATCCACCATCCTCCTCCAAACCTGGTCCGACCGAACCGTCAGGGAAAGTTGCACCGCCGCACCGTCCGCCGGCACCCACTATCCCATAAGCCAAGCCGGAGTCTGGGCCGACTGCGTTCACACCCGCGCCCCGGTAATCCACAACGACTATGCCACCCTGCCCCATCGCCGAGGACTGCCCAAAGGACACGTACCCATCATCCGGGAGATGGTGCTGCCGGTGCTGCGCGACGAACAGATCGTGGCCATCCTCGGCGTGGGCAACAAGCCTTCGGATTACGGAGCCGAGGACTTGGACGCCCTGACGTCCCTGGCCGACCTGGCCTGGGACATCGCCGAACGCAAACGAGCCGAGGAAACCCTGCTGGAAAGCGAGGAACGCTATCGACGGATCACGGAATGCCTGACCGATTACCTGTACACCGTCAGGGTTGAGGACGGCCGGGCCGCTCAAACCGTACACAGTCCGGCCTGCGTCGCCGTGACCGGCTACACGGCCGAGGAATTCGCGGCGGATCCCTACCTTTGGATCAACATGGTCCTGCCTGAGGACCAAGATCTGGTACGTGAGCAGGCCCGCCAAGTGCTCAAGGAGGGCCGGGCCGATCCCGTGGAACATAGGATCATTCGCAAGGACGGGCAGCGGCGCTGGGTGAGCAACACCATTGTCGTCAGGCTGAATTCCCGGGGGGGCTTGGCGGCCTACGACGGCCTGATCAAAGACATCAGCGAGCGCAAGAACATGGACCAGGCTCTGCGCGAAAGCGAGACCCGGGTTCGCAACAAGCTCAATGCCCTGCTCTCCCCGGATGGAGACGTGGGGGCGCTGGCCCTGGAAGACATCATCGACACCCGGGCCATCCAGTTGCTGATGGAGGATTTCCACTGCCTGACCAACATCGGCAGCGCCATCGTGGACCTGCACGGCAAGGTGCTGGTGGCCACAGGATGGCAGGACATCTGCGTTACATTTCACCGGGCACACCCCGGCACCCTGCGCAACTGCATCGAAAGCGACACCCTGCTCTCCAGCGAGGGCCACCCCGGGACCTTCAAGCTCTACAAATGCAAAAACAACCTCTGGGACATGGCCACGCCGATCATCATCGGCGGCCGACACCTGGGAAACATGTTTCTGGGACAGTTTCTGTTCGAGGAGGACTTTCCGGAGCTGCCCCTGTTTCAAGAGCAGGCCCGGAGGTACGGTTTTGACGAAGAGCAGTACCTTGCCGCCCTGGACCGGGTGCCGCGGTATGGCCGGGAGACGGTCCACCAGGCCATGGCCTTCTACGCCCGCCTGGCGGACCTGTTGGCCACCCTCAGCTTTGGCCAGATCAAGCTGGCCCGGGCCATGGCCGAACAGGCCCAGGTCAAGGACGAACTGCGCCGGGTCAACGCCCGGCTGGAACAGACCCTGGCGGACAAGGACAAGTTCTTCGCCATCATCGCCCATGATCTGCGCTCGCCGTTCATCGGCTTCCTGTCCTTCATCCGGTTGATGGTCGGGCACATCGAGCACATGAGCCAGGAAGACATCCGCAAGCTGGCCGAGGACATGAAAGGCAGCGCGGAGAACCTCTACAACCTGTTGAACAACCTCCTGGACTGGGCCCGGATGCAGCGCGGCCTCACTCCCTTCGAGCCCCAGCCCCAGCCCCTTTCGACCCTGATCCGGGGCACCCTGGAACTCATCGAACCCAGCGCCCGCCAAAAGGCCATCGCCCTGCGCTGCTCGGTCCCGGAACACATCTCCATCCTGGCCGATCACCCCATGCTCAGCACCGTGGTCCGCAACCTGCTCTTCAACGCGGTCAAATTCACCCAACGTGAGGGGGAAGTCACGATCTCCGCGGAGCAGGACGAGGAAGCGGTCCGGATCTCGATCCGGGATACCGGCGTGGGCATGGACGAGGCCGTCCAGTGCGGCCTCTTCGCCCTGGACCGCAGAACCTGTCTTCGCGGCACCGAAGGCGAACGCGGCTCCGGCCTGGGCCTGCTGCTGTGCAAGGAGTTCGTTGAAAAGCACGGGGGACGGATATGGGTGGAAAGTGAACCAGGACAAGGAACGGTCTTCACCTTCACCCTGCCCCGGATGAGCTGAGCAGTTACCAAAAGAATGATATCTTGAAACATTTTCCTGGCATTCATTACCGTAGGGGCAGGCCTTGCACCTGCCCTGGTTCTACGAAATCATTTGGAATACCGGTATATTGCTGCTGGCCCGCATTGCCACGCCCATCCAGGGCGGCCACGAGGGCCGCCCCTACTGAGGGTCAAACACGCCACGGGAATATCTAGCACACTGCCCAGACTGGCTGTGCCCGTTTACATTACCATTTCAATGTATTGCGCTTCTTGTTGCGTGCAGGCTTGGCATCGGCCAAGGGGGGGGGCGGCGGAGGCTATGATTGGCGAACTTCGGATTTGGGGGAGGAAGGCCCGGCGTCTCCGAAAAGAAGCCTGGCCAGTTCGCCGACATTGGCCACGCCCCGGGGGGCGTCGGCGCTGCGAGGGGGGAGGACGGGAGCATAGCCCAGGCGGCGGGCCTGGCGGTCGCGGACGTCCTGGCCCAGGACCGGGCGGACCTGGCCGTTGAGGTCCACCTCGCCCCAG
>SKYX01000128.1 GCA_007127655.1 Desulfonatronum sp. | reverse complement strand
ATCTGCTGGATCAGGCCGTGGAGGCCCGGCGGCATGTGCCGACGAAGTCGCTGGAGCAAATCCTGCTGGATTTGTTGTTTCGTAACTCCGGGCGGATTGTGGACGAGATGGGGTGAGGAGGCCGATTTCAGCGGTCCATTCAGCGATCCATTCAGCGATCCAGGGGCAGGCCGTGGCGCAGCCAGCCTCGGCCATGGCTGCTGCCGGCCATGCCTTCGGGAATGGCCCGGGCCTTGGTGAATCCGTTGGCGTGCAGAAAAGGAAGCAGCAGGCCGGTGCGGTTGCCGGTGCGGCAGATGATGGCGAAGGGGCGGGTCTTGTTGGATTCCAGGGCCGTTTCCAGATCGCGAAGGAAGCCTTCCGGCCCTCCGGGGTGGGTTTCGAAGGACAGCCGGATAGCGCCTTGAGGCGTGCCGGTTTGTTGCCATTCTTCCGGACGCCGGATGTCCACAATGATCAGCTCCCCTTCCTGAACCATCTCCCAGGCCGCTGTAGCCGTGAGATTTTCTTCCGAGACGGTTGTTGATGAGGACTGGGGAGCGTAGTTAAAAACCAATACCGCGACCAGCAGGGCCAGAAAGGCGGCGGGGATCAGGTACCGTTTTGAGGGCTTTGATGATGAGGTGGGCATGGGGATCGTTGTAAGACCTCCCTGGGCAGGAATCAAGGGTCGTTTTTCGGGATGGTTCAGAACAGGTTGACAAATCGCAATGCCTGCTTTCTGGCCTCCGTTCGGTGTAGGGGCGACCGGCCGGTCGCCCCTACGGCCTGGACATGAACAACCGTACTCGAAAGTGGCAACCAATTTCTACCATAAAAGTGAACCATCCCCGATTTTCTCATAACATTTGAGCATTGGAGCGCGACATGGTTGGAGAGTCCAGCGGGTTGTTCATCAGTTTCATGTATTACGCCGCCTTGAGCATGGAGGTCCTGGGCGTGGCGGTGATCTGCATCGGCGTGGTGGTCACTACAGGATTGTTTTTGTATCGTTCCTGGGTACATCGGAGTACGGATCGCTTCTATCACACCTACCGGCGCGGGATGGGCAAGGCCATCTTGTTGGGGTTGGAACTGCTGGTGGCCGGGGACATCATCCTTACCGCCACCCACAATTTTAACTTACAGCATGTCGCCTTGCTGGGGCTTTTGGTGCTAATCCGGACTTTTCTCAGCTTTTCCTTAGAAATCGAGCTGAATGGCCACCTGCCCTGGCGACGTCCCCCCGACGCCCAAGAGAACGGGAACTTTGTGTGACGCAACCAGCAACAGCAAGAGAGGATGAACGGATGGACAAGCTCGCTGATATCGGGGTGATCGGCTTGGCGGTGATGGGTGAAAACCTGATCCTGAACATGGAGAGCAAGGGCTTCCGCGTGGCCTGCTACAACCGCACCGTGGACAAGGTGGATGCCTTTCTGGCCGGTCGCGGTCAAGGCAGGAATCTGGTCGGATGCCGGAGCCTGGAAGAGCTGGTCGCCAGCCTGGAACAACCGCGCCGGATCATGTTCATGGTCCGGGCCGGAGCGGCCGTGGATCAGCTCATCGACGCCCTGGAACCGCTGCTGGACCCAGGGGACATCCTCGTGGACGGCGGCAACAGTTCCTACCTGGACACCACCCGGCGCTGCGCGGATCTGGCCGCCAAGGGACTCCTGTATGTCGGAGCCGGGGTTTCCGGGGGAGAGGAGGGCGCCCTGCTCGGGCCGTCCATTATGCCCGGCGGCAATGCCCAGGCCTGGCCGGCGCTGAAACCGATCCTTCAGGCCATCGCGGCCAAGGTCGCGGATGGAACGCCGTGTTGCGACTGGGTCGGACCGGACGGGTCCGGACATTTCGTGAAGATGGTCCACAACGGTATCGAATACGGCGACATGCAGTTGATCTGCGAGGCCTATCATCTGCTATCCCAAGGCCTGGGAATGAGCGCGGACCAGATCCAACCCATTTTCGCTGCCTGGAACACCAGGGAATTGGACTCCTATCTGATTGAGATCACCGCGGACATCCTCGGGCACATGGACCCGGAAAGCGGGACGCCCACCGTGGATCTGATTCTGGACACGGCCGGCCAGAAAGGCACGGGCAAGTGGACCTCCCAGGTTGGCCTGGACCTGGGTGTGGCCATTCCCCAGATCGCCGAGGCTGTCTTTGCCCGCTTCCTCTCCGCGATCAAAGAGGAGCGGGTCGCTGCCGGGCCGTACCTTTCCGGCCCTGGCAAGGACTCCTCGCAAGGCGTTGACGGCGACGCGGCCGTGTTCGTGGATCAGTTGGAGAAAGCCGTCTATGCGGCCAAGATTTGCTCTTACGCCCAGGGCTTTCAACTGTTGCGCGCGGCCTCCCTGGAATATGGATGGAACCTGAACCTCGGGGAAATCGCCCTGCTCTGGCGGGAAGGGTGCATCATCCGGGCCCGCTTTCTGGGCACGATCAAGGAAGCCTACGATGCCGACCCGGAAATGACTAACCTGCTACTGGCCCCGTACTTTCGCGAAGTCCTGTCCGGGGCTCAGGCAGCGTGGCGCACGGTTCTGAAAACTGCCGTGGACCTGGGCGTTCCGGCCCCGGTAATGGCTGCGTCCCTGTGCTACTATGACGGCTACCGCTGCGAACGCCTCCCGGCCAACCTGCTCCAGGCCCAGCGCGACTACTTCGGCGCACACACCTACGAGCGTGTAGACAAGCCCAGAGGGGAGTTTTTTCACACCAACTGGACGGGAACGGGAGGGGAGACGGCGTCGTCGACCTATAACATTTGACTTTCTCACCAGAAGACAATCAGAGGTGAATGATATGCCAACAGAAAAAACAAGAGTGGGTGTAGAGTTGGGTGGAGAACTTTACGGAGCTGTAAGTGAGCTCGCCAAGGGGCATGGCGTTTCGATGTCCATGATCATGCGCGATTTGGTCAAGGAAGCGATGGAGATCAGAGAAGATGTCGCCATGGCGAATATAGCGGACCAACGAGCATGCTCATTTGATCACGATAAGGCCCTGTCCCACGAAGAGGTTTGGTCTTGAATTCTTATCGGTTGGTATATCACCATGATGTCAAGACGAAAGACCTGCAAAATATCAGTTCCGAGATGCGAGAGCGTATAAAAAAGGCCATTGAATTTCGGTTGCTGATTGCTCCCAATTCCTACGGATTACCTCTGCGAAAGACGTTGAAAGGCTACTGGAAGATGAGAGTCGGTGACTACCGAGTGATATACAAGGTTAAAGATGACCTGATCCTGATCTACTGTATCTGTCATCGGAAAATTGTGTATCACGTTGCGGTTGGCAGAAGCTGATTTTTCCTTTTCATATTACCGCTTAAACCGGCGATCCCAGTCGAATTCCTTGGAGGTGACGACATTTTCCAGGCGGCGGATGCGTTTGTCCAGGCGGTCGAATTTGTTTTTGATTCTGGAGAGACCCTCGTTTCTGGAGCGAGAATAGGCCTGGTAGAAATCGCTTTCCTCGTCGTTGTTCAGGGGCAGTACGGGCTCGGGCTTGAGCAGGAATCCGGCCAGCAGGTAGATGCCCACCAGGGGCCAGAAGCCGGTGAACAACATCAGCAACACGGCGATAACCCTGGTCCAGAACAGGGACACGTCGAAGTACCGGGCCAAGCCCTTGCACACCCCGAGAATCATGCCGCTCCTGGAGCGGTAGAGCCGATCCCGGCCCGCTTGGTTGATCATTTTGGACCACCTTCATCGTTTTGGCGCATCAAGATGGATTCCAGGTTGTCCACCCGGGCGTCCAGTTTTTCCAAGCTTCGATATATTTCCTGGATCATGCGGGCCTCGTCGGTCTCTTCCGGTGATAATCGACCGTCCGGGCCGGAACGGAAGTGGCGGATGCCGGTGAGTACGATCACGCCCAGGAAGAAAACGATGATCAACGCCGTTCCGGCGAGAACCAGGGAGGTCAAAAAACCCATCATGGTCGTATTCCTTGATAGTGGTTGGGGAGTCGGGAACGAGCCGGAAGCCGATTAGGCGATATCTGGGACGGATTGTATCCAGAAATCGCCCCCTCATCCCGACCCTCTCCCAAAGGGAGAGGGAGGCAAGGGGCATATTTCTTTCTGGAAATTATTTTAGTGACTTACTCCTGATAGCCTGCAAGAAAAAACAAGAAGTTTTGAACCGCCCGCTACGCTCAAGGCTCAAGGTGCGCCAAGGTAACATT
>SKYX01000388.1 GCA_007127655.1 Desulfonatronum sp. | reverse complement strand
TGGCGAACTTGGAGCCTTGAGCGAAGCGGGCGGTTCAATTCCGAAAGTGTCAACAGGTTTTGAGCCATCCCCAAAAATCATCAATCAAAAATCAAACTTGGTTCCAAACCGGTAAATCAGGAACCGCCAACTCCCTTACTCTGTTATCGGTTTTGGACTTTTTCCTGGATAGGCAAACGATCCATCTCCCAGCAAGGGCCGCTCCAGCAACGCGGCCCGTCTTCACCCAATCATCATGCCATCAAGGCGCGGACCATTTTGTCGTTGGAGCGGGGCTCCGAGCGGACTTCCAGGGGATGCGACACTTTCCCGCCGATCCAGCAGTGTTCCAGTAACTTGGGCTTATTTGTCGCCGTTAACCGGCATTCTCCAGACAAAAATATTCCGGACGATGTCTTCGTCCAGGGCCAGCTCGGTCTGCTCGTACTTGATGCAGAACGCCGGGGTTTTGCGGTGGACCGTGACCGCCACGCCGGGATTCAGCCCCAGGGAAATGAGCTGTTGCAGGTTGGAGTGGCTTCCGGGCTTGATATACGTGATGGTTCCTTTTTCACCCGGCTGCAATTCGTTCAAGGCGACCACGGTGTTGCTGATGGTCCGCTGTCCGGCATGGCAGCACGGGCCTTTGGGAATGGGTTTGCCATCCGGGCAGATCTCGGGGTGCCCCAGCAATGTGCAGATGGACTCCTCCACTTCGGGCAACAGGCAATGCTCGACCTTGCAGGCGATTTTTTCCATTTCCGAGTTCTTGAGCTTGAGAATGCTTTTGACCAGCACTTCGGCCAGCCGGTGACGGCGCATGATGGCCTCGGCCAGCACCTTGCCCTCCTGGGAGAAGAGAATTTTTCCGGAGCTGGAGACGATCAGGCCCTGCATTTCCAAGGTCCGAACGTCGTCGTCGGCAAATTCAACACAGCACCGCTTCCTGATGTCCTCCAGGGCATACTTGCCGCATTCGCCGGCGCAGAGCACGGCTTCCAAAATTTCTTCATGCTTTTGATCCATGGTGAAAATTTCCTTTTGTTGCTTGTGATCGGGAAACGTCTGGCGCGAGGAGCGCGTCCCGCGTCACCCTCGTCTGCTAGGTGAAGGTGACTCCGGTCAGGCGGCAGATGT
Source organism: Desulfonatronum sp. (assembly GCA_007127655.1). GTDB lineage: Bacteria > Desulfobacterota > Desulfovibrionia > Desulfovibrionales > Desulfonatronaceae > Desulfonatronum. The sequence continues at coordinate 3,127 of SKYX01000388.1, read as the reverse complement.
GGTTCACCAGACTGCCCAGAAGAATGGCGTACAGGGTGACCGTGACCAGGATCACGGCCCCGGCCCGGATGCCGCGCTCCTTGAAAAGGACGATGGTCGCGTTGATGCAGGGGGCCAGAAAGATCATCAGGATGAGATTGACCACGATCTGCAGGTTGGTGAACACCGCGCTGAGATGCTCCAGCTCCGCGACGCCGCTCTCCCGGCGGATCATGGTCTTGATGAAAACCTGGACGCTTTGTTCCGGCAAGCCCATGACGGTGTTGATGACCGGTCCCAGGGCCGCTTCCAGGGCGCTGAGGCCGCCGACCCGCTGGAACAGGAAGACGAACATGGAGGCGACGACAAAGATCGGCAGGGCCTCCTTGATGAAGAAGAACGTTTTCTTGGCGGCCATCCTGATCACCGGCCAGGGCTTGGGCAGGCGCATGGTCGGGATTTCCAGAATCAGCTGGGACCGCTTGCCGGGGAGGACCTTGGCGGCCAGCCATCCGGCCAGGAGGAGCTGGGAAAAGATCAGCCCGTAAACGGTAATGGACGCGGAAATCGGCATCCTGGCCAGGATGACCATCATCACCGCCAGCAGCGGAGCGCAGGGCAGGCAGAGAAAGACCAGGAACGCGGCGATGTTCTTTTCCTTGTCCGTGCTGAGCACCCTGGTGGTCAGGATGGACATGGTCACGCAGGAAAAACCCATGACCAGGGGGATGACGCCCTTGCCGTTCAGCCCGATCAGGCGGAACAACCTGTCCAGAAGAATGGAGAGGCGGGCCAGGTAGCCGGAATCCTGCAAAAAGCCAAACGCGACATAAAAGCAGAAGATGACCGGCATGACCAGGCCCAGGGCCAGGAATATCCCGGTGGGAAAGATGCCGAAGTCCGGGTCCAGGAGCATGTCCTGGATAAAGACGCTGGGTATGGGGTCGATGAGCGCGGCCAGAGCTGGAAGCAGCCAGGCTTCAAAGATATCCTCGCTGATTGTGTCCACAAGAAACGTGGCCCCGAATGATCCGATGAAAACGTAGAGGATTGCCAATATGGCCAGGGCGATGGGGACGCCCGTGGAAAACTGGGTGCACCAGTCGCCGAAGGAAAGGATGAGCGAACTTTTGGTGGGCGGCTCCACCTTCTGGACCTGCTCGGCGATCCTGGCGGCCTCGGCCTGGTAATGGTTGCCCAGCTCGACGTCCACGGCAACAGGGCCGTCGCGACGGGCGTCCGCGGCAAGCTGGAGTATCTGGTTCAGCATTCCGGGGCCATATTTTGCCAGCGTGTACCGCTCCGCGGCAGGGTCCCCGGTCAGCAGCAACAGTCCCAGCGCCCTGGACGCGACCCCGTCCGAGGGCATCAGCCTGTTCACGAGGGCGAGGAATTCCTCAATCCGCTCGGAGTATTCCGCACGCACGGAGACAGGTCGGGCCTGGTCCAGGGTTCTGGCCAGTTCCCGGACCCCGATCCCTTCCCGGGCAATGGTCGTGGCAACAGGAATGCCGAGTTTTTCCGAAAGCCCGGCGTAGTCGATCTCGATGCCCCGGGAAGCCGCCTCGTCGATCATGTTCACGACCAGAAGCATGGGCAGCCCGTACTCGCCGAATTGCAGCACCAGGGCAATGGCCCGTTTCAGGTTCTTGGCGTCGGCCACCAGGACGATCCGGGTGGTCTCGAGCGGAATCTCCGGCGCGAGCAGAATATCCCGGGAGGCCCGCTCGTCTTCGTTGGTGGAGAACAGCGAATAGATGCCCGGCGTATCCAGGACCGTACCTGCGTGATGCTTCAGTCTGCCCCGGGGAATGACGGTCATGGTTCCCGGCAGGGCGACGCTTTCCATTTCAGAAGTGGTCAATTGCTCGTAGAGCGAGCTTTTTCCTACTTTCATGCCCCCGATGAGGACATGGTTGGGGGAGGGGGCTTCGGGGCGCTTATCTGGGCGGGCGTCGTTCGAGGAGGGGGGCATGGTCTGGTCTCGTGGGTTGGTGGTGTTCTGTACAGGCCGTTTGATGGGGCAATGCACCCGTTAGTCGGCGTCTGGAAGTCGGCGTCTGGAAATCAACGTCTGTCCGCGGCCCTCTCGCAACGGGCCAGGACGGCAATGGGTATCTTTTGGGACAGAGCGTAAGCAGGATTTGGTCCGGCTTCTCCGCCTAGTTTATCTTCGCGGCAAAGACTTGTATCCAATCTTTGCGGTTTGTCAAAGCCTTTTGCCGTCAGCGCAGGGTGCCTGTTCCACGCGGGGCAGATTTGTTCTCGTACTACGGGTGCTCTGAATCGGTATCGAAATCGAAATCGTGATCGAAATCGATTTCTGGTAACTTTCCGATAGCGATTTCGATTTCGATTTCGATGGTTGCTGGCCCACCCTGGAGGTTTCCCTTGAACATGCTGCAATCTACCGTTCTGAAATTATGGAAATTTTACAGAGAACAAAATGGCCTTGCTGTTCCACACGGGACGCATTGCTCCTTGCCGGGAATGTCGGTAAGAACAACGATTACATTTTACCCGGGTTGGATATAACCAGCGGATCACGGATCCGGCAGAGGCCATGCGGACCATGTTTCCGGCCTTGATCACCTTGATGGCGGGCCTGATGGTCTTTCGCAAGCTGGGGGAATAGGGAGGCGGCCGCGGTCGCAAAGTCGCGCAGTGATGGGGTACGCCGCCGGAACCGACAACGCCAAGGAGGAGACGGCATGGGAAGTCTGCTTGCTTCCATTTGGAAGACGCCCGCGGGAAAGAGCGGTCTGGCGGGGGTGGCGGCGACTGTGGGGATGGTCGTCCTGCGTGGTTTTTTGCGGAAACCAGGGATCCAGGCCTACCTGGACCATCTCGTGGATCGGGCCATCCCCTTCCGGGATGCCCCGCCCCTGGCTCCCGTCGTGGTGGACCGCAATGCCGCGGCCGTGGCGAAGCTGTTTCGGGAGCGGGGCCTGACGCCGTTGCGACTGGCCGTGGACGGGCTGCCCGGAAGCGGTAAATCGTCGCTGGCCGCGGCTTTGGGCAGCGAGCTGGGCATGGAAGTGGTCTGCCTGGACCATCACGACATGGACCAGGAACAGGATTTTTCCAGGCCGATGGCGATCTATGAACATCATCGGCTGTTCAGAACCCAGAACCTGGATCACTTTGA
>SKYX01000376.1 GCA_007127655.1 Desulfonatronum sp. | reverse complement strand
TTTCGCCGCGCGGTCATCGAATCACCGCGCGTCCAGGCCTGGCTGCGTCGGGGCTTCGCCGCGGCGTTCGCCGGGCTTGGAGCGCAGTTGGCGTTGTCCGAGCGATGAGGGCAGACCCTCAATAACCCGCGTAAGCTGAAAGGAGCCTCTTATTACCGAGCGCATCAACAAGGAACAGGCCGCGGTTTACGACCGATGGCATGAGACCGAGACCGGGACCTTTGCCCTGGCCCAGGAGAAGCGACTGTTGCAGCATTTCATGGCGCCCTGGACCAGGAGGCAGCAGAAGCTGCTGGAGGTGGGGTGCGGGCCGGGGCGGTTTTTGCAGTTTTTCTGGGAGAGCGGGTTCGACGTCTCCGGGCTGGATGCTTCCCCGGCCATGCTGGAGCTGGCCCGGGAGCGGCTGGGGAATCGGGCCGAACTGCACCTGGGGCAGGCGGAGCATTTGCCGTTTCGGGACAAGGAGTTCGACGTGGTGGCTTTGCTGACCTTGTTGGAGTTCTGCCCCGACCCGGAACCGGTGCTGCGAGAGGCCCTGCGCGTGGCCCGGAAGGCCGTCTTGGTCACCTTTCTGAACAAGCACTCCCTGTACGCCCTGGCCCGGCGCAGCGGGCTGCGTCGAAAAAAGAACGGGTTTCTCCGCAATGCCCGCTGGTTTTCCTGGTGGGAAATCAGGTCTTTGCTTCAGGAGCAGGCCGGACCGCGACCCATGATCGCGCAATCCGTACTTATTGGGCCTCAGCGGACGTGGTCGGCCAAATCCTGTTGGCGGAAGCTCAATTGTCGACGCTGGCCAGCTTTTGTCGGTGCCTATGCCGGCGTACGTTACGACCTTGTGGGCGATGCGCCGCTGACCCCGATCATGGCTTGGAGGGAAAAGGCCAAGCTGCGGCCCATGGAGCAGCCGGCGTCTTCCGGGGCGAACCGAAGCGGTGAGAACGGGTAGCCGTCCCTGTGGAAGGTTGAAGTGGACCTCCGCTATGGAAAAACGAAGCGCCAGCTTCGTTCAAGCCGCCAGGCTCGCCAAGGAAAAGATTTTGGAACGCAGGGAAAAGCTGCTTTCCAAAAACATTGCCCCTTTAAGAGGAACCACCGGCAAACAGCCGTCAGGCCGCGAGCCTTTTGCCTTCCGCATCTTTCCAGCGGAAGGCAAAAATCTCTTCTTGGCGACCTTTGCGCCCTGAGCGACCAAAGGGAGCGGGCGGTTTAAATCCGATTCGCCTCCTGGCAGGTTGCTTTCGCCTCAATCCTCCATGGTCAGGAAGTCGGCCATGATGGTTTTCAGGCCGAAGCCGGTGAAGTTGACGCGGTAACGGTTGGGGGGGAGAAATTCGACGATTTTGCCGCGACCGAAGATCTTGTGTCGGCAGTAGCCGAAGGTTTGGGGATTCTTGGGGGCATGGGGAGGTTGATGCGTGCTGCCGGATGGCTTCCCCGTCGGGAACGTTTCGGGCGAGGCTGAATGGTGTTTGGACCGAGAAGCCTTGACCGCGTCGCGGGGTTTAAGGGTTCCGAGGTAGTCTTCCCGCCATTCCTCGTAGCACTCCAGAGGCAACTCGCTGACGAAGAGACTTGGTATGGCCGGTTCGCTGCCACCCTGGAAGCGATTGTAGACGGATGAGGGCACGAACAATCCGAGATAGTCCCGGGCCCGGGTGCAGGCCACGTAGAGCAGGCGGCGTTCCTCTTCCAGGTCGTCGGCCTTGTCCAGGGCGTGCCGGGACGGGAAGCGGCCGTTGACCAGGTCGATGACCAGGACGGACTTCCATTCCAACCCCTTGGCCGAGTGGACCGTGGACAGGACCACGTAATCTTCCTGCTCGGAATCCACTTCACCGCCTTCCTCCGGGCTTTCCAGGGTCAGTTCGGCCAGAAAGGCGTCCAGGTCGTCGAAACCCGCTGCGATCTGCTGGAGCTGGTCCAGCCCGGCTTGGCGGCGGGGGTAGTCGTCCGGGTAGCGCTCCTGGAACAGGGGGCGGTAGAACTCCAGGATTCGTTCCAAGGCCGCGTCCGGAGCGGGCTTTTCCCGGCGCAGGTTGTTGATCAGGGCGAAGGCCGCGGCCACGTCCGGAAATTTCTTTTCCACCTGGGCGACTTTTTTCTGGTCGCCTTCCAGCAGGGCCTTGCAGAACCCGGTGCAGGTTTTGGGCCCCAGGCCCTTGACGTGGGCCACGGCCCGCTGCCAGGCGGGCAGGTCTGCCGGGTTGGCGATCAGGCGCAGGTAGGCCAGCACGTCCTTGATGTGCGCGGCCTCGGTGAACTTCAGCCCCCCGAACTTGCGGAACCGCAGGCCGATCCTGTTCAGGAGCATCTCCACGGGATAAGATTGGAAGCCGGCCCGGAAGAGCACGGCGATATCCCGCAATCGGCACTCCCGGGACAGTTCCAGAATCTTATCCACCACGGCCTTGGCCTGGGTCTGGTCGCTGATGGAGTGGATCAGTTGCGGCTTGGGGCCCTCGGCGCGCCGGGAGAAAAGGTTCTTCTCGAATCTGGTGGTCGCATTTTTGAGCAGGGCGTTGGTCAGGTCCAGGATGGGCTGGGCCGAGCGGTAGTTCTCTTCCAGGCGGACGATGGTCGTATCCGGGTAGGTTTTGGGGAAGGCCAGGATGTTGCGCACCTCGGCCCCGCGGAAGGCGTAGATGGACTGGGCGTCGTCGCCCACGACCATCATCCCCCGCCCGTCCCCGGCCAGCAGCTGGACCAGCCGGGCCTGAACCCTGTTGGTGTCCTGAAACTCGTCCACCATCACATGGCCATGGCGCATGCGCAGGAATTCGGCCAGATCCTCCCGCTCCCGAAGCAGGCGTTCCAGATTGTAAAGCAGGTCGTCGTAGTCCATCAGCCCGTGGCGCGGCTTGAACGCGGCGTAGGCCTCGGCGATGAGCTGGACGTCCCCGGCATAGGGCAGCAGATGCGGCGACTCCTGCTCCAGAAGCTGGGCGATGTCCACTTCCTTGTTCCGGGATTTGCTGATCAGCCCGAGGATGGTCGCTTTCTTGGGAAAGGCCTTGTCGCCCTTGCCCAGGTTCAGATCATTGCGGACCTGGCCGAGCACGTCGCGCATGTCCGGGGAGTCCATGATCGTGAACCGGTCCGGATAGCCCAGGGACGCGGCGTAGCGGCGCAGAACCGAGCTGGCGAAGGAGTGAAAGGTGCCTCCGGCCACGCCCCCCAGTTCCCGTTCGATCAGCCGGGCGGCCCGGTGGAGCATCTCCTGGGCCGCCTTGCGGGTGAAGGTGAGCAGCAGGATGCTCTCCGGGGCCACGCCCTGCCGGACCAGGTAGGCCAGGCGGTAGGCGATGGTCCGGGTCTTGCCGCTGCCCGCGCCGGCAATGACCAGCAACGGCCCCTGGCTGGAGTGCACGGCTTGCCACTGGGCTGGGTTGAGCTGCTTTTGAAAGTCGATGGTCATGGTTGGCGTCTCGTGGTCACCGGGAAAGAATCAGTTTGCGGTCCACGCCGAAGTGCTCCAGAACCAACCTGCCCACGTCCCGGACCCGTTTGGGGCCGGGAAAGTTGCCGGTCTGGTCATCGGGCGGCTCGGAGTCGTAGAAAAACGCATCGTCCGGGGTATGGCAGCCCTGGCGGTCTTCCTTGTCGAAGACACTGGTCTGGTCGAACTTGGCCCGGAGGGAGAAGCCCCGGTGCGGGACGCAGACCAGGTCCGGAACCGCCGGGTCGGTCGGGGACGGCCCACGCGCCGGAAGGCCTGAAGTTTGTTCCGGCGACTGTTCCGGATAGAGTTCGCGCCAGGACAGGACGTCGCGGATCACCGGCCGGCCCTGCCACTCCAGGCGCATCAGTCCGGCCCTGATCCGCTCTTCCAGGCTCGCGGCCTCGTTGGGCGCGACCCGGCCGCGGCCAAAGCGGGAAGTATGCAGATAAATCCGGCCAGGGTCCAGGGCAAAGGCCCGGCTTTGGGCGGAGATGATTCCGGCGTCCAGTTCGTGGCGCGGCGCTCCGTCGGTGACCAGCAGGCCCTGTTCCCGCAGCCAGGCGTTCAGGTCCGCCTCCATGGTCAGGCTGGTGAAGCCGTGGTCCGCCAGGACCAGCAGCCGCTTGGGCTCCGGAAGCGCGGCAAAGCGCTCCAGCACGTCGCCCACCAGTTCGTCCCAGCGGCGCAAGAAATCCAGGCTTGGCCCGTGCCAGGGATGCGCGGAATCTTCCAGGGCCGGGAAAAGGAAGTGGCCCAGACGGTCGGTTTCCGTGAGCACGAAAACGAACAGATCCCAGGCCAGGTC
>SKYX01000228.1 GCA_007127655.1 Desulfonatronum sp. | reverse complement strand
TGATTTCCGTTTCCGCCTCGTAGGGAGTGAACCGCATGGATGATGCACCGGATTTTGTTCTGGGCCTGCCTCTGGGGTCCGTTTTTCTGTTTATCGGGATATATGCGCTTTTTGCGCATTTGGTCCGACGCGGCTACGGACTTTCCCTGTCGCCATGGTTTGCCTTCATGGCCATCTGTCTGGGAATCTCCCAGTTGATTGAACGCAACCTCATGTTCTTGCCGCCTGGGCAGGCTGGGTGGTGGTATCATTTTGGCCTGCTGACCATCCTCCTGTTTCCCGTGGGGTTGTGGCGCTTCATCGAGTTGTCCCTCGGGCCTGGCTGGTTCAACTTGATTCGGCGTTGCTGGCAATTGCAACTGCTGGTTATATTGCTAATCTGGCTACCGCATATTTTCGGGTGGGTGCCCTTTGAGCGATTTGGCCAACAGGTCGCAAACGGGGCCATTGGTCTCCAGTTGTTCGTCTGCATCGGGGAAGGCTTGCGCAATTTGTTGCACCAGGAGCATGACAAGCGAATCATTGCGTTTGGGATGCTTTTTGCCTTGACCGGGCTTATTGATATCCTGCTCGTCTTTCTTCAGGTGGACATCGGGCTGGAGCTGTATCCCTGGGGGTTGCTTGTTTTGATTCTGGCTCTGGCAATAAGTCAGGAACGCGCTGCCGGTGAGGCCCATCTGCAATTGCAAGCCAAGACATTGGCTCTGCAACGCCATCAACAGGAATTGGAACAAACCGTGGCCCAGCGTACTGCCGATCTGCATCTTGCAACTCAGGCTGCCCGAAACGCAAGTCGGGCCAAGAGCGATTTCCTGGCCAACATGTCTCACGAGCTGCGCACACCGCTGAATGCCATCCTTGGTTATGCGCAACTGTTCCAGAGCGATGCGTCCCTTAACGGGGAAAGGGCTGCTCAGGCCGGTGTCATGCGCCAAAGCGGGGAACATTTACTGACGCTGATCAATGACATCCTGGACATCTCCAAAATCGAGGCGGGAAGACTGGAGATTCTGCCGGTTGAAACCCGCTTGCCGCCCCTCATCCATCTGGTGTCTGATATGATCGAACCGCGAGCCAGGGCCAAAGGGCTCCAGTTCTCAAGGGAAATCCATGAGGGCATTCCGGAATGCGTTTTGACGGACGGCAAACGCTTGCGCCAAATCCTGCTCAACCTGCTTGGCAATGCGGTTAAGTTCACCAGCCACGGCAGTGTTTGCCTGGCTGTCCTGCGGGAAAACGACAGGCTTATTTTTCGGGTTACGGACACGGGCGTTGGCATCGCCTCAGAGCACCTCAATACCGTTTTCGAGCCGTTTCAACAGGTGGGGGGCGCTATCGCCTCAGGCCAGACGGATACTCAGACGAGGTACAATGAAGGGGCCGGTCTGGGGCTGGCCATCAGCCGGAGTATTGCCCGAAAAATGGACGGTGACATCTTCGTGGACAGCGAACCGGGCCGGGGCAGCTCGTTTCGCCTGGAACTGCCATGCATTCCGGTCTTGGATGGACTGACCCAACAGCAATCGGTCGCGACTCCCGTTACGGGCATTCGCGGCAAATGTCGGGTGCTTGTGGCTGATGATCGCCGTGAAAACCGAGATGTCCTTCGTGATATGCTGGCCCCTCTGGGGTTTGAGATCATCGAGGCCGTAAGCGGGTCCGAGGCCGTGGATGCGGCAAAAGCGATGCGTCCACAGCTGGTGCTGATGGATTTGTTGATGCCGGAGACTAACGGATTCGAGGCCGTGGGCATGATGAAAGCCGACCCGGATTTGGCCGATATCCCGATTGTTGCCGTGTCGGCCAGTGTCGCCGGACAGAGCCAGGCTCAAAGCCTGTGCGCTGGTTGCGTGGGCTTTCTACCCAAGCCCGTGAACTTCGACGCCCTGCTTTCTGTCTTGCGCTCCAACCTGAATCTGGAATGGCTGGATACTACCGAATCCAGAGCAACGGTTCCAGTTTCGGAATTCGTTCCGGTCGCCTGGCCTCTGGATTTCGCTCATCTTCAAGAAGCGGCGCGGATTGGCGATGTTCATGAAGTGTTGCGGGAAGGCGAGCGGCTCAAGGCCCGGCATCCTGAACACCAGGTTGCCATCAGCCATATTTTGCAGCTGGCGGAAGCTTTTGAAGTCCTGGCTCTCCAGCGCCTGCTGGGCGTGACGACAAACACATCGAAGTGATCAGACCGGACGTTCAATGCCCACGGTCTTCATCCGGGAACGCAGCGTGGTGGGTCGCAGGCCCAGCAGCTCGGCGGCCCCTCCCGGACCGTCCACGCGCCATTTGGTCCGTTTCAAGGCCCGGATCATGTTTTCCCGCTGCAAGGACTCCCAATCCTTTTCCTGAATGATGGACTCGTCCCGGTCGCATCCCTGATCCAAGACCTTGGCCGTGGACGGGCACGGATGTGCTCCGGCTTTGTTCGGGGCAGTAAATACCGGTTGCCGCCCCCTGGAGAGAATCATGGCCCGCTCAATTTCATTTTGCAGCTCGCGGATATTGCCCGGCCAAGAATATTCGAGAAAAGGCCCGAGTTGATCATCACTGACGGACGGCACGGGGACGCCCATTTTTCGGGCTGTCTGGGCCACAAAGTGGCGGGAAAGCTCCGGGATGTCCTCGCGTCGTTCCCGCAAAGGCGGCAGCACCAGGGGAAAGACGCTTAGCCGGTAGAACAGATCCTGCCGAAAGCGACCTTCCTGCACAGTCTGATGCAGATCCCGATTGGTGGCCGCGATGATACGCACATCAGCCCGTTGGATTTTTTCATCTCCGATCCGCTCAAAGGTGCCCTCCTGGAGGACACGCAGCAGCTTGCCTTGCAACTCCATGGGAATTTCACCAATTTCATCAAGAAACAGCGTCCCTTTGTGCGCCAGAGCGAAGCGACCAGCCCGGTCCTTGATCGCCCCGGTAAACGAGCCTTTCACGTGACCGAAAAACTCGCTTTCAAAAAGCTCCTTTGGAATGGCCGCGCAATTGACGCGGATCATTGGGGCTGTCCCGCGCTGGCTACGTTCATGAATGGCCTGAGCCAGCAGCTCCTTGCCGGTTCCGGATTCCCCCAGCACCAGCACCGCCGCATCCGTGGACGCGACCAGATCAACCTGCTCCAGAACCCGGTGCAATGCACTGCTTGCGCCGATCATCCCTCCGGGCGTTCCTGACACGCTCACTTCTTCGCGCAATACGGCATTTTCTCGGCTGAGCTGATCGCTCAACTGGCGGATGGCTTCCAGTGATCTGGTCTGGGACAGAGCATTTCCCAGGCTGTTGGACACGATCTGGAACCAGCGACGGCGTTCCTCGCCGAACCGGGTCAGCGGAGTGTTGAAAAATACGGCCAGAACGCCATGGCAGATTTCCGGGCGGGAGATGGGCGTGACGATATACCCATGGAACTGGCTGGTGTCTGCCCATGCCGGATAGGGCGTCCATTCGTCACGGTTCAGGGCGCACAACTGGCGATTTTCCCGAAAGGCCCGGCCCATGAGCGGCTCGGTCGCCGGAATCAGGTCGTAGCGCCCCTTGTCATGCCCCCAGGTTGCCGGATTAACCGTGCGGAAACCGGATGCATGTTCCAGCTTCAAGTTGCCAGAGTCTTCCAGCCAGACCGCCAATCCGGCCACATCCATTTGTCGCAGGGCAAGCGCGTCCAGCGACGTCCAGATCGCTTCCAGGGAAGCCGCTCTTCCCATGGCCAGCAACACCTCTGAATAAATTTCCACATCCGCCCAAAGACGATGGCGGATCATCTGGGCATTGATCCGGGCCAGCACTTCGTCGTGTTGGAGCGGCTTGGTCAGATAATCCACCCCACCGGCCTGAAATCCCTTGAGCTTGTCAGCGGTCTCCGTGAGCGCGGTCATGAACAGGACCGGAATATGACGGGTCGCGGGATTCTCCTTGAGCCGTCCGCATGCCTCGAAACCGTCCATGCCCGGCATCATCACGTCCATCAGGATCAACTCTGGTCGGGCCAGTTCCGCCTGCCGCACCGCGCTTTCCCCGTCCAGGGCCGCAAGAGTCCGGTATCCGGTGTTTTTCAAAGAATCGAAGAGCAGTTTAATATTGGCCGGTTTATCGTCCACAACCAGAATCGTTGCCAAGTGATCGCCTTGGGGCGGCATGGGGTGTCCTCTGTTTCGGGTTTAAGTACAGCCCTGCGGCAGGTGAAAGGGTTGGTAATCAGAACAAAAATTTCGTTACGAAAAATCGTAGATATACGAAATCCACGGGTCGGTCGACCAG
>SKYX01000367.1 GCA_007127655.1 Desulfonatronum sp. | reverse complement strand
CGCTCTTCCTGGGCGAGGTAGACCACACGTACGTCCTTGCGCCGATGCACCTCGCCCTGGTCCGGCTCTTCCAGCCCAGCGACAATTTTGAGCAGGGTGGATTTTCCGGAACCGTTGGGGCCGATCAACCCCGTACGTTCGCCTTCGAACAGGCCGAGGGAAATGCCGGTGAACAGGGGGTGAGCGGTGAAGGCCTTGGTCAGGCCGGTGAAGGAGACGAGAATCGGCGCAGCCATGGGCATGGCTGTACACCACAAACGATCGGACTGGAAGAGAGGGCAAGCCCGGATCAGCCCGGCAGCCGCACCACTGACTTACTCCACCACCACCCCTGCGTAGCCGACCACTTGAGAAAAATCCCCGGTCACGTCCCCGGAGGTAGAGTAGGCGATCAGGCGGGCCTGGGTCGCTCCAAGTGCGTTGGCCACGGCCAGCCCCAGGGCCATGGGCAGCATCCCGCACATGGAGATCCGCTCATCGCGCACCGTGGCGTAGAGCTTTTCCGGGGCGCGTTCCAGGGCGGCCTGCAGGGCCAGGCCGTCCAACTCCTTGGCCCGCTGGGCGGAAATAAAGTGGCTCATGTCCGAGCTGACGAGGATCAGCACGGGGTTGGGCCACTTTGCGAGCACCTCGGCCAGTTTCTGCGCCGTGTCCAGCAGCACTTCCAAACGCGGCTCGGTCACGGCCAGAGGGACGATCTTCGATTGGGGTTGGACGGCCCAGAGAAAGGGCAGCAGGACCTCCAGGGAGTGTTCCTGAAGATGGGCCTGGTGGTCGGCTTGAATCGCCGGGGCGGCATCCAGGATGTGTCCGGCCAGCTTTCGGTCCACGTCCAGGTGCGCGCCGGGCAGCAACCAGCGACCGTCGGGCCACAGGGCCAGGGGGCGTCCGAGTCCGGTATGGTTCGGGCCCAGCAGGAGCACGGTTTCCGTCGGAATCACTTCTGACAGCGTCTTGCCGGCCACGGCCCCGGAGTACGCATATCCGGCGTGGGGCAACATGGCCAGAAAGGCCTTGCTCGGCGAGGAGGCAAGAGGAAGATAGCTTCGGACTTCAGTCTCCCAGGCCTGTTTCGTGCCGGGGTAAAACCGACCGGCCACGACGGGATTGCGATCCATGACGGTCCTCCGTTCAAGATTAGAGATGGCGGGTTCAGAGCGGTTGGGAAAACCACGGTGACAGACGGCCAGAAAAGGCTGAACCATACGCAAGAACCCTTTCTCTGCCCAGATGCGTCCGCGGCAAATAATGCTGTATTTTTTTCATGATGGCGTATTTCTTATCTCAAGTTCGAATTGTGGCGATATCATTTTTAAAATTTATATATTGTTTATGAATTGTATTTAATAGACGAATTTCGCTATTTTTGGCTTCAATCTGGACTTGCTTTTCTTGAGCGTCTCGGGAATAACTCGCCTTGCTAGCACTCACCGTCTTCGAGTGCTAGCAAAACAAACCAATTCGGAGGAGAAAAAAATGAAACTGAAACCATTGAATGATCGTGTTCTGGTGAAGCGGCTTGAGGGCGAGGAAGTGACCAAGGGAGGGATCATCATCCCTGATTCCGCCAAGGAAAAGCCGATGAAGGGCGAAGTGGTCGCAGTGGGCCCCGGCAAAGTGGGCGACGACGGAAAGCGCGCCGAGATGGCCGTAGCCGCCGGAAACAAGGTGCTCTTCAACAAGTACGCCGGCACCGAGATGAAGGTCGACGGAGAAGAGTTCCTGGTGATGCGCGAGGACGACATCCTGGCCATCATTGAAGACTAGGCTTTTCGCATCGCGAATCGACTGAGAACATCAGCGACATCAACGAATTTTACGACGCAAGGAGAATAACCATGGCTGCTAAAGAATTACTTTTTGATACCAAGGCGCGTGAACGGCTGAAAAAAGGCATAGACACCCTGGCCAACGCCGTAAAGGTAACTCTGGGACCCAAGGGCCGCAACGTGGTCATTGAGAAGTCCTTCGGTTCCCCGGTCATTACCAAGGATGGCGTGACCGTGGCCAAGGAAATCGAGCTGACCGACAAGTTCGAGAACATGGGCGCCCAGATGGTCAAGGAAGTGGCCAGCAAGACCAGTGACGTGGCTGGCGATGGAACCACCACGGCCACCATCCTGGCCCAGGCCATCTACACCGACGGTGTGAAGCTGGTAACCGCCGGCCGTAACCCCATGGCCATCAAGCGCGGCATCGACAAGGCCGTGGAGGCCGTGACAGCTGATCTGATCAGCCAGACCAAGCCCACTCGCGACCAGAAGGAAATCGCCCAGGTCGGCACCATTTCCGCCAACAATGATCCGACCATCGGCAATATCATCGCCGAGGCCATGAACAAGGTCGGCAAGGAAGGCGTGATCACCGTTGAGGAAGCCAAGGGCCTGGAGACGACCCTGGAAGTTGTGGAAGGCATGCAGTTCGACCGCGGCTACCTCTCCCCCTACTTTGTGACTGACCCGGAAAAGATGCTTTGCGAGATTGACGAGCCGCTGATTCTGATCTGCGAGAAGAAGATCTCCAACATGAAGGACATGCTGCCCGTGCTGGAACAGGTGGCCAAGATGTCCAAGCCTCTGTTGATCATCTCCGAGGACGTGGAAGGCGAAGCCCTGGCCACCCTGGTGGTGAACAAGCTGCGCGGCACGCTGCAGGTTTCCGCCGTGAAGGCCCCTGGTTTTGGTGAGCGCCGCAAGGCCATGCTCCAGGATATCGCCATTCTGACCGGCGGCCAGATGGTTTCCGAAGACCTGGGCATCAAGCTGGAGAACATCACCCTGAACGACCTGGGCAAGGCCAAGCGCGTCGTGATCAACAAGGAAAACACCACGATCATCGACGGCGCCGGCGACTCTGAGCAGATCAAGGCCCGTGTGCGACAGATTCGCAGCGAGATCGAAGAAACCACCTCCGATTACGACCGTGAAAAGCTGCAAGAGCGGCTGGCCAAGATCGTCGGCGGCGTGGCCGTGATCAACGTGGGTGCGGCCACCGAGACCGAGATGAAGGAAAAGAAGGCCCGGGTCGAGGACGCTTTGAACGCCACTCGTGCCGCGGTTGAGGAAGGCATCGTGCCCGGCGGCGGCGTGGCCCTGGTCCGTGCCGTGAAGAGCCTGGGTGCCATCAAGACCGTGGACGACGACGAGGCCGCTGGCGTGAACCTGGTCCGTCGGGCCATTGAGGAGCCGTTGCGGATGATCGCCGCCAATGCCGGCTTCGAAGGCTCCATCGTGGTGGAGAAGGTCAAGGACGGCAAGGATGGCTACGGCTTTAACGCTGCCACCGGCGTGTACGAAGACCTGATCGCCGCTGGGGTCATCGATCCCAAGAAGGTGACCCGCATCGCGCTGCAGAACGCCGCTTCCGTGGCTGGTCTGCTGCTGACCACCGAATGCGCCGTGGCCGAGAAGCCCGAGCCCAAGAAGGATATGCCCATGCCCGGCGGCGGGATGGGTGGAATGGGCGGAATGGGCGGAATGTACTAAACGCCTGTCCGCGAGAACAGATACTGCCTCTCAGCAAAAGGCCGGACATTTTGTCCGGCCTTTTGCTTTTGGTGTGCCAGTCACTTCTTGCGTGATACGCCTGCTTTGCGATACGACCACTTCCGGAAGGGTCGGAGAAAGCCAAACCGGTCTTCGAGAATAACCCTGGAATCGTTTGGGCGGAAAGGTGGCTGAATGAAGCGATGCTTTGAAGAACTCTGCGGAACCATGGATCGGCTGGGGGTGCCCCGTGAGTCCAAGTGGCGCGGCTTGATTTTGTACATGCGCAGCATCAAGGATTACGAGTTTCTGGCTCCGGATCAACGGGAACGGGCGCAGGAACTGGTCATGGAGGTGTTGCGCACACGGGACTTTTCCGAGGAGGCCTTCCGGAAGTTGCTCCGGGGCAACGAGGGTATCATCAATGACCAATGGCGTGAGAGGCTGACCGAGGCTCTGCAGGATACAGCCCAGTTGATCAAGCAGTTCCAGGAACTGTTGCAGCGGAGAAAGAGCGACGTGCACGATCTGGGTGCCATGACCCTAGAGACCATCCAGAGCGAGCAGCCCCTGGACGAAATGGTGCGTGGCATTCAGGGCGGCTTTAAGAGGATCGAGGGCTTGTTGCAAAACGATCTGGAAACCCTCGTCTCCATGGGACTGACCGACGATTTGACCAAGCTGAACAACCGTCGGGCCCTGGACGCCTTTTTGAACCGGGCCATTTCCGAGGCCGTGGCTTCCGGAAATCCCTTGTCCGTGATTTT